>NZ_JBHUWC010000186.1:0-8050 GCF_042670225.1 Isoptericola sp. NPDC057191
CTTCCCCGGCCGGGGCAGGGGCCACGCGTCCGCTCACAGCACCGGCGCCACCACCGGGGCCCACCACCGGGGCTACAGGTCGTAGGTGGCGATCACCGGAGCGTGGTCGCTCCAGCGCTCCTCGTAGGTCGGCGCACGGTCGACCTCGACCTTGACGGCCCGGGCCGCGAGCGCGGGAGAGGCCAGCTGGTAGTCGATCCGCCAGCCGCGGTCGTTGGCGTAGGACTGCCCGCGCCACGACCACCAGGTGTAGGGGCCGGGCCCCTCGCCGCCGTGCACCCGGCCCAGGTCGGCCCACCCGAGCTCGTCGAGCCAGCGGTCGACGTACGCCCGCTCCTCCGGCAGGAACCCCGCGTTCTTGAGGTTGCCCTTCCAGTTCGCGATGTCGACGTTGCGGTGGGCGACGTTCAGGTCGCCCGCCACGACCGCCGGGTGGTCGCCGACCGCGAGCTCCGCGAGGCGCGCGGTGACCTTGTCGAGATGGGCGTACTTGGCCGTCATCGTGTGCTCCTGGCCGGGGCCGTTGGAGCCGGAGTGCAGGTAGGCGGAGACGGCGGTCAGCAGGCCGCCGCCGGGCAGCTCGACGTCGGCCTCGACCCAGCGCCCGGTGTCGACGGGCGGCTCGGGCTCGCCGGCCGGGCCGTGGGCGGCGAGGCCGGCACGGACCGCGTGCAGCGGCAGCCGGGAGGCGACAGCGACGCCGGCACGTCCCTTGATCTCGCTGGGCAGGTGCGCGACGTGCCAGCCGGCGAGGAGCTCGTGCACCAGCTCGTCCGGCGCGCGGACCTCCTGCAGCAGCAGGACGTCCGGGTCGCGGGTGACCAGCCAGGTGTCCATGCGGCGGCGGAACGCGGCACGGATGCCGTTGACGTTGGCGGTGGCGACGGTGATCAAGGGGGTTTGCTCCGGGAGTAGGTGGCGCGGCTGCTCGGCGTCCGAGGCTACCTGGCGTCGCCGCTCGGACCGGCATCACGACGTCGGCGTCGGAGCGGCCCGGCCGGCGGTGCGCGGGCCGCGGGTCGTCAGCGGGGGCCGAGGGCCCGCCCGCCTGGCCCCCGGCCGGGCGACGGGGCGCTCCCGCAGGTGCCGCACGTGGTCCCCGTAGACGCGCGCGTCCTTGATGGCGGGGAGGCGGCGCACGAGTCCCTGCCACGCGGCGACCACCTCGGCCGTGCGGCCCAGCTCTGCGGCGATCGCACCCGCGTGGGCGCCGGTGGCGCGCTCCGCGGCGGCGTACGCCCGCGGGTCGATGAGCAGGCAGGCCGCGTACTCGTTCGCCTGGCGCTCGTCGTGCGGGTCCCCGTGCAGGAGCCCGACCGGCGGGTGGCCGTACCAGGCGTGCCCGAGCTCGTGCGCGAGCGTCGAGCGTTGCTGCGCCTCGCTCATCCAGGCGTTGAGGAGGATCACGCCCTCGTCGAGGAGGAGGAGGCCGCGCACGTGCTCACCCAGCCCGCGGTCCCACGCGACGTACAGGTCCCGCTCGGCGGCGAGGTCCAGCAGCGCCCGCACGGCTCAGCCTCCCGCCTGGCCCTGCTCGTCGAAGATCGAGGTGTCGTCGTGGTGCGCGACCGCGCGCAGCCCCCGGACCTCGTCCTCCGGCCGGATCGACGCGACGCGCGCGTCCGGCCTGGGAGGCGCGGACGCCGCGAGCGCGGCGGCCTCCTCGGCGCGGCGCACGAGGTCCGCGAGCCCGATGCCGACCTCGCGGGCGATCCGCCACACGTCCGCGACCGTCGCCGACGCGACGCCGCTGGACCGCTCGATCCGACCCAGCGTCGACACGGAGATGCCGACCCGCGACGCCAGCTCGGCGCGGGTGAGCCCCCGCCGGGCCCGCCATGCCCGCACCTCGCTGCCCAGCGCATACAGGAAGTCGGCCTCCGAGTACTCCGTGTCACCCATGCGACACAACGTAGCCGCTGCGCCACGATTGCACCAGATCTGGCACGACGAGCGGTTGACGCGGTCACATATGACCCCTAGCGTTCCAGTCATGACACCGACGACGTCGCTGAACACCGAGGCACTGGCGATCGGGCATGCGGTCAAGGCGGCGATCTCGCACGCGGGCCTCTCCCAGGTGGAGATCGCCGACGACGCCGGCATCGCGCTCACCAGCCTGTCCCGGCGCCTGAACGGGCACATCCCGTTCACGTTCCCCGAGCTCGTCCGTGTCTGCCGGGTGCTCGACCTCAACGTCGGGGACCTGGCGGAACGAGCGGAACGCATCGCGGCCGAGCTCTCCTCCTGACGACGCGGACGGCCCCGGCCTGGCCGCCCCGCGCCCGCACGACCCCACCCCCAGCGCACAGGTCTTCCCCATCGGCACGACGAAGGAACCCGTATGGAACGACACACCCAGATCCGCGCTGCGGTCGCCGGGACGCTCACCCTCGCGATGATCGGCGTCGGGACCACCGCGGTCGCGGCAGAGGACCCGACCGACAAGGTCGCCGACCTCATCGACAAGGTCGCACCCCACCAGGGTGAGGTGGTCGACGTCGAGGCACACGGCGCGGCTGTCCGGACCAGGACAGACATGGTGACGACGACCGTCCCGCTCGACCCCGACGCGCCGGTCTCCCTGACGAGCCACGACGCCGCGACGCCCTCCCTCGAGGTGAACCTCCCCGACGACCTCTCGCTCGACACAGGGACGGTGGCGGACGACGGCACCGTCGTCTACCACGCGCCCGGCCGCGAGACGAGCGCCGCCGTGCAGAACCTCGACGACGGCTCGGTGCGCCTGCAGACGATCACCGCCGACCCTGACGGGCAGCGCAGGTTCACCTACACGTTCGGCGACGACGTCATGCTGTCCCAGGCCGGCGACGGCACGGTCGAGCTGCTCGCCCCGCGCGAGGAGGGCGGTGCGATCGTGCTGGGCCTGGTCGACCGCCCGTGGGCCGCCGACGCCGCCGGCCGGCCGGTCGACACCGAGTACCGGGTGGTTGGCGACGCCCTCGTCCAGACGATCCACCCCGACGCCGCCACCGTGTACCCCGTGGTGGCCGATCCCCGGGTGGACCCCGGGTTCGCCACCCTCACGGTCCGGTTCACGAAGAAGGAGACCCGCAAGCTGCGGGACGGGGCCACCGCGGGCCTCCTGGCGGCCTGGCTGCCGTTCCCCTTCGGCGCAATGGTCGCGACCGCCTCGTACCTCGTCCAGCGGCAGGCGAGGTCTGCGGCCTCGCAGCGCAAGTGCGTGAAGATCGTCATCTACGGCTATCCACCCGTGGCAACCTGGTGGCCCCACACCTACTCCGGCGGCTACTGCAGGTGACACCGGGGCAGCGGACGGGAGGTAACGCGTGATTCTGGCAGCCCTCGGCGGGGTGCTCTCCGCTGTGCTGACGGCCTGCGCCCGGACGGCTCGTCGCTGGTGGTGGTACGTGCTGTCGGCGGCGGTGACGATCCCCCTGCTGCTGATCGTCAGCTCCCGGGGGTCGGACGCCGCCGTCGGTGTGTTCCTGGCGCTCATCGTCGCCGGTGCGTGGGTACCGGAGACGGTCGTCGCGCGGGCCCGTCGGCGCGCCGGCAGGTCGGAGCCCACGGACTAGCGTGCCGCGGCCGCCTCGTGGGCGGCCGGGGTGGCGGCGCGCGGTGCACGCCCCCACCGGGTGTGGGGCGTGCACCGCGCGCCGGTCGCCGACCGATCACTCGCCGCGCGAAGCGGCCTCGAGCGCGGCGACGTCGATCTTGCCCATCTTCAGCATCGCGTTCATGACGCGCAGGTGGGCCTCGGTCGTGTAGTCGCCACTGAGCTCCTCGAGGCGCTTCGGGATCACCTGCCAGGACACGCCGAAACGGTCCTTGCACCATCCGCACGGCCCCGGCTCGCCGCCGTCGGAGGTGAGGATCTCCCAGTACCGGTCCACCTCGTCCTGCCCGTCGACCTGCAGGTAGATGCTGAACGCCTCGTTCAGGCGGAACTCCGGTCCCGCGTTCAGCCCGGTCACAGGGAGACCGGCTACGGTGAACTCGACGATGAACGGTTCGCCGGCCTCCGCCCCGGGCACCCCCTCGGGCGACGTGAGCACAGACTCCACCGACGATCCCGGGATGTGCTCGGCGTAGAAGCTCGCCGCCTCGTGCGCGCGGTTGTTGCCGAACCACAGGTGCGTGCGTGCGGTCACCATGGCCGCCCTCCTTCCGACGAGCACCGTCCCTCGCGGCCGGTGCGAGCACCCTTCCGACCGACAGACGAACCGGAACTCATCGGTGTCGGTGCACCCACCGGCCGTACGTCGACGAAGGTAGAGAGATGCCGCTTCCCGTCAGCCCCGAAGTCCTGGTCGTGCTGGGCACCCGCCCGGAGGCCATCAAGCTGTTCCCCCTGATCCGCCGCCTGCAGGAGCACCCCCGGCTGCGCCCCGTCGTCGTCACGACGGGCCAGCACAAGGAGCTGGTCGACTACGTGCTCCAGACCACGGGGTGCGACGTCGCCGCCGACCTCGGGGTGGGCCGGCCGGGCCTGACGCTCAACCAGCTCTCGTCGTCCGTCATCGCCGGCCTGGACGAGTTCGTCGCCGGCCGCTACGGCCCGCCGCCCGAGCACATCAGCGGCCGCGTCCGCGAGGACCGCTACCCCGCCGCCTGCATCGTGCACGGCGACACCTCCAGCGCGGCAGCGGCGGCCGTGGCGGCGTTCCACCTGCGCATCCCGGTGGGCCACGTCGAGGCCGGCCTGCGTACCGGCACCACGCTGTCGCCGTTCCCCGAGGAGCTCAACCGCCAGCTCGTGGGGCGCATCGCGTCGTTCCACGCGGCGCCGACACGCAACAACGTGCAGAACCTGGTGCGCGAGGGCGTCGACATCGGGCGGACCTACGTCACCGGCAACACGGGCATCGACGCGCTGCAGTGGGCCGCGGCCCGCGAGGTGGCCTACGGGCGCCCGGAGCTCGAGTGGCTCGAGCACGACACGACGACGCGCGTGGTCACCGTCACCGCCCACCGGCGCGAGAACTGGGGCGAGGGCATCACGGACGTCGCCCGAGCGGTGCACCGCCTGGCCGACGCCCACCCCGACGTGCGGTTCGTCGTCCCCGTGCACCCCAACCCCCGCGTCGCGCGAGCCATGCACGCCGAGCTCGACGACGTCCCGGAGGTGACCCTCACCGCCCCGATGGAGTACCTGACGTTCGCCCGGCTGCTGGCCCGCTCGACCCTCGTCCTCACCGACTCCGGCGGGATCCAGGAGGAGGCGCCGGCGCTGCAGGTGCCCGTGCTGGTGGCCCGCACCACCACGGAGCGCAGCGAGGGCGTCGAGGCCGGGACCCTCGAGCTCGTGGGCACCGACCCCGACACCATCGTCGCCGCCGCGACGCGCGTGCTGGGCGACCCGGCAGCCCACGCGGCGTTCTCCCGCCAGCCCAACCCCTACGGCGACGGGCACGCCGCCGAGCGCATCGTGGCCGCGCTGGAGCACCTCGTGTTCAACACGCCCGTGCCCCAGACCTCCGGTCCCGGCTTCGTGCGGGCCCAGGTCCTGGAGTGGGCGGGGTTCGCCCGCACCGACGCCCTCGACGGGCCCGCGTTCGTGCGCGAGCCCGCCCCCGTCGACCACGTGGCCCAGGACCTCGAGGACGTGGTGATCGCGCCGAAGTCCACCGTCGACCCGTACGACGCGGTGGGCGAGTGAGCGTCGTCGCGACCGCCACGACGGCGGCGGCCACCGCCCCCTGGTGGGACCCCTACCGCGGGATGCCTCCGGGCGTGCAGCTCCTCATGTGGTTCCTGCTCGCGGTCACCCTCGTCACGGTCGTCGTCCTCGTCTGGCTGGTGGTGCGCGCCTGGTTCGAGCGGCGGCGGCAGCGCCGTGCCGTCGAGCAGGCGCACGAGGACGAGTACCTGTGGGTCTTCGTGGTGCCCGCGCTGAACGAAGAGGTGACGATCGCCGACAGCGTGAGCCGACTCGTCGCCGTCGAGGCCACCCACAAGGCGATCGTCGTCGTCGACGACGGGTCCGACGACGGCACGCCGGAGGTGCTCGCCTGGCTGCGGGCCCAGGTGCCCGAGCTGCAGGTGCTGCGCCGCGAGCTCCCGAACGCCCGGGTGGGCAAGTCGGCGGGCCTCGACGACGCGTGGGAGTTCGTGCACGCGGAGGTGCTCGCCGGACGGTACGCCGGCTGGCCGACGACCAAGGTGATCGTCGGGGTCGTGGACGCCGACGGACGCATCCCGCCGGACGCCCCGCGCGCGCTGGCGGGCGCGTTCACCGACGAGCGGGTGGGCGGCGTGCAGGCGCTCGTGCGCATCTACAACCGCCGGCACTACCTGACCTGGGGTCAGGACGTCGAGTTCGGCGTGATGGCGTACGTGTACCAGCTCGGGCGCTCGGCGTGGGGCACGGCCAACATGGGCGGCAACGGGCAGTACGTGCGGCTCGCCGCCCTGGACGACGTCGTCGTGACCGAGAAGCTGCCGCCGGGCGTCGAGCGCGGCCCGTGGCGGGACCGGCTCACCGAGGACCAGGACATCGGCGTCCGCCTGATCCGCGCCGGCTGGCGCGGACGGCAGACGGTGCTGACCAGCGTGGAGCAGCAGGGCGTGACCCGGCTGCGCCGCCTGTTCAAGCAGCGCGTGCGCTGGGCGCAGGGCAACTGGCAGGCCTTCTCCCTCCTGCGTGGTGCGTTCCGGGCGCCGGTGTCGCTCGGCGCCCGGCTGGACCACGTCGCCTACCTGCTCATGCCCCTGCTGCAGCTGCTCATGGGTCTCGGCCTCGTGCTGTCCCTCGCGTTCTGGCTGTTCGGGGACGTGCCGTTCGTCTCCGGCTGGTGGCCGTCGCTGGTGTTCTTCGCGACGCTGACGCTGGTGCCGAGCTTCCTCACGCTGCTCATGACCACCGAGCCCGGCAGGCACCCGTTCCTGCGTGCCGTGTTCGGGCTGGTCCCGTACATGCTCTACACGTGGCTGCTGTGGCCCGTGGTCGTGGTGGCGCTGGTCCGCGAGCTGCTCGGCCACCGCGGGTGGACCAAGACGGACCGGGAACCGCTCGACGCGAACCTGCCCGGCGAGGCTGTCGACGACCCGGGACCGGTGCCCGCGAGCTGACCCAGGGGTCGCGTCAGGACGCGGCGAGACGCGCCTTCTCGACCTCGACGTCGAAGGTCGCGGCCGGCCACTGCGGGTCGATGTCCTCCAGCGCGTCCAGCAGGAGGGCCTGCACCGCGAGCCGCGCGTACCACTTCGCGTTCGCCGGCACGACGAACCAGGGGGCACGGTCGGTAGAGGTGCGCTCGAAGACGGTCTGGAAGGCCTCCATGTACCGGGGCCACAGCAGGCGCTCGTCGACGTCTCCCGGGTTGTACTTCCAGTGCTTGTCGGGGCGCTCGAGACGCTTGCCGAGCCGCTCCTTCTGCTCCTCGGGCGAGATGTGCAGCATGACCTTGACGATCCGCGTTCCCCGCGCGACCAGCTCCGCCTCGAACGCGTTGATCGCGCCGTAGCGGCGCTCGATCTCCTCGGGTGAGGCGAGCTCGCGCACCTTCCCGATGAGCACGTCCTCGTAGTGCGAGCGGTCGAAGACGCCGATGTACCCCGCCTCCGGGACCTCGCGCTCGACGCGCCACAGGAAGTCGTGCGCCAGCTCCTGCGGTGTCGGCTTCTTGAACGCCACCAGGTGCACGCCCTGGGGGTCCGTCGCGCCGATGACGTGCCGCACGATCCCGCCCTTGCCTGCCGAGTCCATGGCCTGCAGCACCAGCAGCACGGCCGGCGCGGACGGGTCCTCACGGCTCTGGGCGTACAGGCGCTCCTGCAGCTCGTCGAGCTCCTCCTCACCGGCGAGGAGGTCGGCCGCGCCGTCCTTCTTCTTGCCCTGGTACCCGGGCTTCGCGTCGGGGTCGACGTCCGCGAGGCGGAAGCCCTCCCCGACCCGCAGCAGCTCGCCCGGCTCGCCCGACCACCCACGCTGGCTCTTCGCGATCATGCAGAAATGATGCCCCCAGACAGGAAGCGCGTCGCGGGAGACGCGGACCTGGCCCGCGGCTGACCCCAGCGGACGCAACGAGCGTGCTGACTTGCTCCTCAAACCTGAGGTTTGAGG
>NZ_JBHUWC010000187.1:0-7958 GCF_042670225.1 Isoptericola sp. NPDC057191
GGACCGGCGACCCCGCGGCGTCTCCGGGAGCGCAGCAGCGGGCTCGGGTGTGACGTGGGTCCCATTCGCCCGATTGAATTTGGCTCGGGCCCGAACGTGCCGTAATGTTCAGGGAGTCGACGCGGGGTGGAGCAGCTCGGTAGCTCGCTGGGCTCATAACCCAGAGGTCGCAGGTTCAAATCCTGCCCCCGCTACCACGGGATGTCGTCGACATCCAGAAGGCCCCGACCGGGATCCGGTCGGGGCCTTCGTCATTCCCGGGCCGAGCACGACGTCGCCGTCGTACGCCCGCCGCCTCCCGTCCTCGCCCGCCGTGCAGTCGCGGGCCGGCCGGCGCGCGTCCCCGCACGGCTGGAGATGCGACCAGCGCGGCTCTGGGGCCAAGGTGGAGGACCCAAGAGCGTGGAGGACGCCCGCCAGCGGCGCGCCCGACGAGCGAGAGGACCGACGATGCCCCGACGGGATGCGGGACCGAGCGTCAAGGACAAGGAGCTGTACGAGGAGCTCCGGGACGAGGGCAACAGCAAGGAGAAGTCCGCGCGGATCGCGAACGCCGCCGCCGCTCGCGGGCGCGGCAAGGTCGGCAAGAAGGGCGGCGAGTCCGGCAGCTACGACGACTGGACGGTGGCCGACCTGCGCAAGCGTGCGGCCGAGATCGGCATCGAGGGCCGGTCGTCGATGCGCAAGAGCGAGCTGGTCGACGCGCTGCGCTCGCACTGACGGCCGAACGCCGACGTCCCGCCCGGCGGTGGCTGTGACGGGCTGCCTGTCGCGGCACCCCGGCGCATGATGGACAGACAGGACCGAGCTCGGGCGGCGGGCGTGCGACGGCGCGAGGAGGCGGCGATGAGGGCGACGGTGGGGGACCGGATCGTGGTGGCGTCCGGGGTGGTCGGCGGTGCGGTGCGCGACGGGATCGTGGTCGGGTGCCCCCACGGGGACGGCACCCCGCCGTTCCAGGTGCGCTGGTCGGACACGGGCGAGGAGACGCTGGTCTTCCCCGGGGCGGACACGCTGGTGCAGCACGAGGGCGGCGACGCCGTGCCCGCACGCCCGCCACGACCGGAGGTCGCGCGGGCGCTCACCTGGGACGTGCGGGTGTCGCTCATGGAGGCGGCGGGCAGCACGACCGCCGAGGCGATGCTGACGCCTGGCCCGGACGTGGGCTCGCTGCGCGCCGTCGGGCACGCGCGCAAGGACCCGGGCGACGCGCAGATCCCGGTGATCGGCGACGAGGTGGCGGCTGCGCGGGCCCTGCGGCGGCTCGCGGACGCGCTGCTCGAGCAGGCTGAGCAGGACATCTCGGCACAGACCGGGCACCGCGCGCACGTGCACCCCTGACCGCCTGACCGGCGCGGGCACGGGGCCCTGCCCGGGGAACATCGACAACCCGGGCGCACCCCGCCTGTGACGACCGCCATGCCGCGAGAGGTGGTGGGCGGCATAGGCTCGCGACGTCGTGCCCGTCGCAGTCCACACCTCCGGAAGGCCCTCCTCGTGCGTACCTCCCGCCCTCTCCTCGCGGTCGCCCTCGCCTCCGCCGCCACCCTCGCGGTCGCCGGGTGCTCGTCGTCCGGCGACGACGGCGACACCGGCGCCACGCCCTCCGGCAGCGCCACCGACTGCACGCCCGAAGGGATGAAGACGCTCACCGACGGCACGCTCACGGTGGGCGCTAGCGACCCGTTCGAGCCCTGGTACGTGGGCGACCCCAGCAGCGGGAAGGGCTTCGAGTCCGCCCTCGTCTACGCCGTCGCGGACGAGCTGGGCTTCGCGAAGGACGACGTCGAGTGGACCTCCGTCACGTTCGAGCAGATCATCAGCCCGGCGGTGAAGCCGTTCGACGTCGCGGCATACCAGACCACGATCACGGACGAGCGCAAGGGCGCCGTCGACTTCTCCAGCCCGTACCTCACCAGCAGGCAGGGCGTCATCGTGGCCGACGAGGGCAAGTTCTCCGACGCTGCGAGCCTCGCGGACCTCAAGGGCGCCAAGGTGGGCGTCACCGCGTCCCAGACGTCCCTCGCGGCGGCGGACGCCGCCTGGGGGGACGACGTCGAGGTCACGCCGTTCAACGCGGCCGGGGACGGGATGACCGCGCTGAGCTCCGGCACGATCGACGCCATGGTGATGGACGTCGACCAGGGCGTCGCGGCCTCGACCGTCTACTTCCCCGACACCCACGTCGTCGGCACGCTGCCGCCCGTCGGGGAGCCGGAGCAGCTCGGGCTGGTGCTCGACAAGGGCTCCTCGCTCACGCCGTGCGTCTCGGCCGCCGTCGACACCCTGGAGGAGAACGGCACCCTCGACGACCTGCGCACCACGTGGCTCAAGTCGGACGACGTCCCCGAGCTCTCCTGACACGTGAGCGCCCCCACGACCGCCCGGACCCCCGGCTGGCAGCCCTCCGCGCGGGCCCGCGCCCGCGCGGCGTACCGGCGCGCCCAGCACCGCCGCGCGCTGCTCGTCGCCGCGGTCGCGACCGTCCTGGTGCTGGCCGCCGTCGTCTACGTCGTGACGACGGCGCCCGGCTGGGAACGGGCCCGAGAGGCGTTCTTCTCGCCCGAGCGTGCGTGGGAGGTGCTGCCCGAGGTGGCCGCGGGCCTGTGGCTCAACCTGCGGGTGTGGGTCGTGGCGAGCGTCGTGGCCCTCGTCGTCGGCCTGCTGCTCGCCGTCGTGCGGACGTCCCGCGTGCCGGCCCTGTTCCCGCTGCGGCTCCTCGCCGTCGGGTACGTCGACGTGTTCCGTGGCGTGCCGTTGCTGCTGGTGCTCCTGCTGGTCGGTTTCGGGCTGCCGGCGCTGCGGCTGCCGTGGCTGCCGGTCAGCGCCGCGTTCCTCGGCGGCCTGTCGATCGTGGTCTGCTACACCGCCTACCTGGCGGAGATCTTCCGGGCGGGCATCGAGGCGGTGCACCCGTCGCAGGTGGCAGCCGCGCGGTCGCTGGGTCTGAGCCGCGGGCAGGCGGTGCGGCGCGTCGTCCTGCCCCAGGCCGTGCGGAACGTCACCGCGCCGGTAGCGAGCATGCTGGTGTCGCTGCAGAAGGACTCCGGGCTCATCTCGATCCTCGGCGCGGTCGACGCGATCCGGGCCGCGCAGATCGCCACGACGGGTGACTACAACTTCACGCCGTACGTGGTGGCCGGCCTGCTGTTCCTCGCGATCTCGGTGCCGCTGACACGCCTCGTGGACGCCTGGTCGGCCCGCCAGGGCTGGCGGGGCGAGCTGCGCGGGGTCGCCGGCGCGGGGGTCGTGCGATGAGCGCCGCGGCCGTGCCCCTCCTGTCGCTGCGCGACGTCCGCAAGTCCTTCGGCGCCGGCGCGGACCGCAAGGTCGTCCTCGACGGCGTCGACCTCGACGTCGCCGCGGGCGCGTGCGTCGTCGTCGTCGGCTCGTCGGGCTCCGGCAAGTCCACGCTCCTGCGGGTGGTGGACCTGCTGGAGGAGGTCGACGACGGCCAGGTGCTGCTCGACGGCCTCGACGTCGCCGACCCCTGGGTGGACGCCGACGCCGTCCGCGCCCGCCTCGCGATGGTCTTCCAGCAGTACAACCTGTTCCCGCACCTGCGGGTGCTCGACAACGTGACCCTCGCGCCGCGCGTCGTGCACCGGGTGCCGCGGGCCGAGGCCGAGAGCGCCGCGCTGGCGATGCTGGAGCGCGTCGGGCTGGCCGACAAGGCGCAGGCCTACCCCGACCAGCTCTCAGGCGGCCAGCAGCAGCGCGCCGCCATCGCCCGCGCCCTCGTGAACGGGCCGGAGCTGCTGCTGCTCGACGAGGTGACCTCCGCCCTCGACCCGGAGCTCGTGGGCGAGGTGCTGGACCTGCTGCTGTCGCTGCGCACCGAGGGGGTGGCCGGCCGGCCGACGACGATGCTCGTCGCGACGCACGAGATGGGCTTCGCCCGCGAGGTGGCCGACGAGGTCGTCTTCCTGCACGCCGGGCGCGTGCACGAGCGCGGCACGCCCGCCCAGGTGCTCGGGGACCCGCAGCAGGACCGGACGCGCGAGTTCCTGCGGCGCCTGCGCTGACGAGGCTCTCGGCCCACTCGGCGGCAGTTCCGGTTCGGTGCGGCAGCTCGAACTGCCGCACCGAACCGAAAGTGCCGCGCGGATGCCCGTAGCCTGAGGCCGCCGGCATCGCCGCCGGTGTCTAGGAGAGTGGAGGTCGAGCATGCGGGGCACGCCGGTCGGGTTCGTCGGCACGGGACCGATGGGGGCGCCGATGGCGCGGAACCTGCTGGCGGCGGGGTACGACGTCGCCCTGTGGAACCGCACCGCCGCACGGGCCGAGGACGTCGCGCGGGACCAGGCGCTCGCCACGGTCGCCGCGCGGCCGGCGGACGCGGCACGACCCGTCGTCGTCGTCATGCTCCCGGACCTGCCCCAGGTGCGCGACGTCGTGGAACGGCCGGACGGGCTGCGCGCAGGGTGGTCCGCGGCCGGGGTGGCCGACCCGGTGCTGGTCGTCATGAGCACGGTGAGCCCGGTCGCGGTGACCGCGTGGGCGGCAGAGCTCGAGGCGGCCGGCGTCCGCCTGGTCGACGCCCCCGTCAGCGGCGGCGTCGAGGGCGCGGTCGCCGGCAGCCTGAGCATCATGGCGGGCGGTGCGGACGCGGACCTCGCCGCCGTCCGGCCCCTGCTCGACGCGATGGGGACCACCGTGCGGCACCTGGGCCCGGTGGGTTCGGGCTCGCTCGCCAAGACGTGCAACCAGATCGTCGTGGGGGGCACGCTCAACGCCCTGGCCGAGGCGGTCGCCATCGCCCGGGCGGGCGGCCTCGACCTCGCGACGGTGCTCGAGGTGCTGGGCGGCGGGCTGGCGGGCTCGCGGCTCCTGGACGACAAGTCACGCCGCTACCTGACCGGCGACTACGCGCACGGCGGGGCCTGCCGCACCCAGCTCAAGGACCTCGAGTTCGGCATCGCGGCGGGCGAGGCGCTCGGCGTCGACACGGCGCTCACCGAGGTGGCGCGCACCCGGTACCAGCGGATGGTCGAGCGCGGTGACGGGGAGCTGGACCACAGCGCCGTCATCCGCGTCGTCGCCTGAGCCCTCGCCGGGGCCACCGACCTCCCTCACCGTGCGCCCGTCGTATCACCGCCGGCCGCAGACCCTCCGAGATCCATGGAGGGACGACCATGAAACGACTGGTGCTGTGCTGTGACGGGACGTGGAGCCACGCGGTGAACACGCAGGTCTCCAACATCGAGAAGCTCGCGCGCTGCGTGCGGCGCTCCGGAGGGGGCGGTGACAGCGACGTCGAGCAGCTCGTCGGGTATGTGGGGGGCGTCGGCGCCCGCGGCTACCTCGTGGACCAGCTCCTGGGCGGGGCGTTCGGCTTCGGGTTCACGCGGAACGTCGTGGACGGCTACCAGTTCCTCGCCATGAGCTACGAGCCGGGCGACGAGATCGTGGTGCTCGGCTACTCGCGCGGCGCCTACACGGCGCGCAGCGTCGTCGGGATGCTCTCGCAGGTGGGTCTGCTGACCCCGGAGGCGACGGACGCCGGGCTGCTGCACGAGGCCGAGCGCGTGTACCGGCTCAAGCCTCCGGCACCGCGCAGGGTCGCGCGGGCGGAGCGGACCGTCCAGCGCACCCGGGCGGGGTCGTGGCGCCGTCGTCGCGCCGAGGCGCTGCTGCGCCGGTGCGACGAGGTCAAGGCGGAGAAGGAGCGGTTCCGCGCCGCCCACGGGATCCGCGTCCCGGTGCGGTTCCTCGGCGTCTTCGACACCGTCGGCGCGCTCGGGGTGCCGGGGCTCTCGCGCCGCAAGAACAGGTTTCACGACGTGTCCCTGTCGTCGGCCGTCGTCACCGCCCGGCAGGCCCTGGCCATCGACGAGCGCCGCCTCACGTTCGCGCCCTGCCTGTGGACCGTGCCCGACGGCGACCCGCCGGACCGGGTGCAGCAGGTGTGGTTCCCGGGCACGCACGGTGACGTCGGCGGCGGGGGCGCGCGCTGCGGCCTCTCCGACATGGCGCTGCAGTGGATGGCGGACGAGCTGCGCGCCGTCGGCGTCCGGTTCGACGAGCACCGTCTGACGCGCCAGCTGACGCCGAAGGCCGAGCTGATCCTCGCCCAGGCGCCGCCGTGGCCCTTCCGGGTCATCAACGTGGTCAAGCGCGTGCGGCCGCGGTACGAGACGGTCGACGGGCGCGTCGTGTTCCGGCACGGGCTGCGCGTGCTCGCGCTGCCGGCGACCGCACCGGCCGCGACCCTCGCGGCCGGGCCGTCCGGCGGCGTCGCCGAGCCGTGGCGCGACGGCGTGCGGCTCGCCGACACGGTGCTGCGCTACGTGATGCGCGACGGCTACGCGGCGCTCGCGCCCAACCTCGGCTGGTGGATGGCGGAGGCGGGCGGCGTGGAGCGGCTCCCGGTGGAGCAGGTGGACGCCGCGCGTGGCGACCTGCGGCCGCTCGTCGTGCCGCGGGGCGACGTCGTCGCGCACGAGCGCGTCCCGCGCGCCCTCACCGCAGGGCGCTGAGGGTCACCGGACCGGGCAGACCGGGCGGGCCGGTCAGTCGTCGTAGGCGTCCTTGACGACCAGGACGGGCACGGACGCGTCGAGCAGCACCCGCTGCGTCGTCGTGCCGATGAGGAAGGTGCCGGCGCTGGAGCGCTTGCGGGAGCCGAGGACGACGAGGGTCGCGCCGACCTCGTCGGCGGCGTCGAGGATCGCGTCGGCCGGCTCCGTGCCGGCCGCGCGGCGGGTGACGGGCCGCACCTCCACGCCCTGCGGCACGTCGGCGAGCAGGCCGTCGAGCGGGTCGCCGTCCACCGGGTCGTCCGACCGTGCCAGGTGCACGACGTGCAGGGCGAGCCCTCTGCGGGCCGCCTCCGCGATCGCCGTCCGGACGGCCGCCTCACCGTGGGGCGACGGGTTGTAGGCCACGAGCACCGTCATGGGCACACTCTCGCACATCGAGGGAACCCTCCGCCGGTCCGGGCCGTTGTCCCCACCAGCCGACGAAGGAGCAGCCGCCATGCAGTGTCCGCACGACCAGTCCGTCCTCGTCATGACCGAGCGCAAGGGCGTCGAGATCGACTACTGCCCGCAGTGCCGCGGCGTCTGGCTCGACCGGGGCGAGCTCGACAAGATCATCGAGCGTTCCCTCGAGTCGGAGATCGCCGCCGAGGCGCGCGGTCCTGTGCCGCCGCCGACATCCCCCGGGCCACCGCTCCCGGCGTCGTACGACGATCGGCGCTACGACGGGCCGAGGTACGACGAGCGGCGCTTCGACGAGCGCTATGACGACAAGCGCTATGACGACAAGCGGTACGACGAGCGCGGGTACGACCCCCGCTACCGCAAGCGCCAGAAGAAGGACTCGTTCCTCGGCGACCTGTTCGACTTCTGAACCGCCCGGGCGCCGTCAGGCGGCGGCGAGCTGCTCGCGCACCTGCCGCTTGGCGCGGGTGAGCATGCCCGCCATCCCGTTGAGGCGCAGGGGGCTGACGGCGCGGGTGAGGCCGATCATCAGGGGGAAGTCGTCCGGCACGTCGAGGACCTGCTGCGGCGACAGCCCGGACAGCCCCTGCGCGAGGATCGACGCGAACCCGCGGGTGGTGGGCGCCTCCTCGGGCGCGGTGGCGAAGAAGTGCACGACGTCGCCGTCGACCTCCGCGAACGCGCGCACGGGGGACTGGCACTCCTCGACCCGCTCCAGCAGGCCGGGTGCGCTCTCGTACCGGGCGGGCAGGCCCGGCAGCTCGCGCGAGAACTCGAGCAGGAGCTGGAGGCGCTCCCGCTCGGGCAGGGCGAGGAAGTCCTCCCGGATCTCGGACAGCGACTCGGGCAGGGTGGCGGCGTCGGTCATGGCTCCAGTCTCTCTCGGCGTGCGGTGGCGCGGACCCCGTCGAGGTAGTGCGAGACCGCGCGAGGTAGTTCTCCCCGCGCCGAGGTAGTTCTCCCCGCGCCGAGGTAGTGCTCCCCGCGACGAGGTAGTGGGCAAAGACCACTACC
>NZ_JBHUWC010000188.1:0-7907 GCF_042670225.1 Isoptericola sp. NPDC057191
ACCCTGCGCCGAGGGTTGCGCCACCTCGGTACTGCTACTCGGGGCCGACGACGCCCACGCGGGCGGCGCGGACCACCTTGTCGCCGATACGGTAACCGGGCTCCACCACCAGGCTGACGGTGGTGGCCGTGGCGTCCGCGTCGACGTTGTGCATGAGCGCCTCGTGCACCGTCGGGTCGAACTCCTCCCCGACCTGGCCGAACCGCTCGACGCCGAACTTCGCGAGCGACGCGTCGAGCTTCTCCGCGATGGCCGCCATGGGCCCGGACAGCTCGGCGTGCTGCTTGGCGCGCTCGATGTCGTCGAGCACCGGCAGCAGCGCGGCCAGGACGTCCTGCGTGCCCTGCGTGCGCGCCGCCTCCTGGTCGCGCAGCGACCGGTTGCGGTAGTTGGTGAACGACGCCCGCTCGCGCTGCAGCGCGTCCATGTGCTGCGCCGCCTCGGCCTTCGCCGCCAGGACCTCCGCGCTCTCGGCGGCCTCGCCCTCGGGCTCGAAGTCGAGCGCCGCGAGCGGGTCCTGCGACTCGTCGGCCTGCTCGGCAGGCTCGCCCGCACGGGCCTCGCCCGACGTCGGGTCGACCTTGCGCTTGTCGGTGAACTGGAAGGGGGTCTCCCCCGAGCCCTCGGAGCTCTCCGGGGGCTCGGGGACCGACCGCTGCTCGTCCGTCACTTCTTGTCGTCCTCGTCGTCGACGATCTCGGCGTCGACCACGTCCTCGTCGGAGGCGGAGGAGGCACCGGCGGCCGAGGCCGCGTCATCCTCGGCGGCCTGGGCGTTGCCCGCGGCCTGCTCCTGCTCGGCCGAGGCGTACAGCGCCTGGCCGATCTTCTGCGACGACGTGCCGAGCTTCTCGTACGCGGCCTTGACGGCGTCGGCGTCCTCGCCCTCCAGGGCGGTCTTGACGCCGGCGATGTCGGCCTCGACCTCGGTGACGACCTCGGCGGGGAGCTTGTCGCGGTTGTCCGCGATCTGCTTCTCCATCGAGTACGCGAAGGCCTCGGCCTGGTTGCGGGTCTCGGCCTCCTCGCGACGCTTCTTGTCCTCGGCGGCGTGCTCCTCGGCGTCCTTCACCATGCGGTCGATGTCCTCCTTGGGGAGGGCGGAACCACCGGTGATCTTCATCGACTGCTCGGTGCCCGTGCCGCGGTCCTTGGCGGACACGTGCACGATGCCGTTCGCGTCGATGTCGAAGGTGACCTCGATCTGCGGGACGCCGCGCGGCGCCGGGGCGATGCCGGTGAGCTCGAACGTGCCCAGCGGCTTGTTGTCGCGGGTGAACTCGCGCTCGCCCTGGAAGACCTGGATCGCCACGGACGGCTGGTTGTCCTCCGCCGTGGAGAAGATCTCGCTGCGCTTGGTCGGGATGGCCGTGTTGCGCTCGATGAGCTTGGTCATCACGCCGCCCTTGGTCTCGATGCCGAGGGACAGCGGGGTGACGTCGATGAGCAGCACGTCCTTGCGCTCGCCGCCGATGACGCCGGCCTGCAGGGCCGCGCCCACGGCGACGACCTCGTCCGGGTTGACGCCCTTGTTGGGCTCCTTGCCACCGGTGAGCTCGCGCACGACGTCGGTCACGGCCGGCATGCGGGTGGAGCCACCCACGAGCACGACGTGGTCGATGTCGGACACGGAGATGCCCGCGTCGCGGATGACCGCGTGGAACGGCGCCTTGGTGCGGTCGATGAGGTCCTGCGTCATCTGCTGGAACTGCGCACGCGTGAGCTTCTCGTCCAGGTGGACGGGGCCGTTCTCGCTCATGGACAGGTACTGCATCGAGACGTTGGTGCTCGTCGCGGACGAGAGCTCCTTCTTGGCCTGCTCGGCCGCCTCGCGCAGACGCTGCAGGGCGATCTTGTCCTTCGACAGGTCGACACCGGCGCTGTTCTTCACCTGCTTGATGAGGTGGTCCACGATGCGCTGGTCCCAGTCGTCACCGCCGAGGCGGTTGTCGCCCGAGGTGGCGCGCACCTGGATGGTGGAGAAGTCGTCCTCGTCCTTGCCGACCTCGAGGAGCGAGACGTCGAACGTGCCGCCGCCCAGGTCGAAGACGAGGATGAGCTCGTCCTCCTTGCCCTTCTCCAGGCCGTAGGCGAGGGCCGCCGCGGTGGGCTCGTTGACGATGCGCGTCACGTTGAGGCCCGCGATCTGGCCGGCGTCCTTGGTCGCCTGGCGCTCGGCGTCGTTGAAGTACGCCGGGACGGTGATGACCGCGTCGGTGACGGGCTCGCCCAGGTACTCCTCGGCGTCGCGCTTGAGCTTGCCGAGCACGCGCGCGGAGATCTCCTGCGCGGTGTACTTCTTGTCGTCGATCTCGACCGCCCAGTCGGTGCCCATGTGGCGCTTGACCGACGAGATGGTGCGGTCGACGTTGGTGACCGCCTGACGCTTGGCCACCTCACCGACGAGGACCTCGCCGGTCTTGGAGAACGCGACGACGGACGGCGTCGTGCGCGACCCCTCCGCGTTCGCGATGACGGTGGGCTCGCCGCCCTCCAGGACGGCGACCACGGAGTTCGTGGTGCCCAGGTCGATACCGACTGCTCGAGCCATGTGTGCTGCCTCCATGCGTACGTCCGGACGCCTGTGCGCCCGAGGTTGAGTCAACTGCACTCAACGTAAATCTCGGCGCCCCGGCCTCGCAAACCGCAGGCGCTGAAGTTGAGTCTGTATGGCTCAACCTTGCTCGGGGCGCCTCTATTCCCGCAGGTGATCACGGGCGTTCGCTGTGAGCGAACAGGGCTGCTGTGCCGCAATCCTCGGGAGGTTCCGCTCGCTCAGACCAGCTCGACGTTGTCGGCCTGCGGGCCCCGGTCGCTCTGCCGCACCTTGAAGCGGACGCGGTCGCCCTCCTCCAGGAACTCGACACCCCGCACGACGGACACGTGCACGAACAGGTCCGCACCTCCGGCGTCGGGCGTGATGAAGCCGAACCCGCGGTCCGCGTCGTACCGCGCGACGGTGCCCTCGCCACCACGCACGGGCGCGCCGGACGACGACGGCCGGCCCGAGCGGCCGCGGTCCGCACCCCCGCGCGGACTACGCCCACCTGCGGCACCGGCGGCACCGCGCACGAGCTGGACGTTGCGGGCGTTCGGACCCTTGTCGCCCTCGACGACGTCGAACGTCACGCGTGCGCCCTCGGCGAGCTCGCTCAGGCCATGGCCGAGCGCGCGGACGTGCACGAAGACGTCGTCGCCGCCCGCGTCGGGAGCGATGAACCCGAAGCCCTTGACGTCGTCGTACCAGGAGACGGTGCCGTCCGCGCCGTCGGAGGCGGGCCGGGCCGGCTCGGACGCGAGCGGGAGCAGGTGGTCCGCCTGCGGACCCTTCTCCCCCTCGACGACGAGGAACGCCACCCGCTGCCCCTCCGTGACCACGCCGCCCCCGACGATGGCCGAGCTGTGCACGAAGATCTCGTCGCGGCCGTCGTCGGGCGTGACGAAGCCGTACCCCTTGGTCGGCTCGTACCAGTTGACGGTGCCGAGCACGCCCAGGGGCGCGTCCGCGGCCTGGTCGCCCGTGACCCGGACGCGGCGGGCCTGCGGGCCGCGGTCGCCCTCGCCCACCTCGAACTCGACGACCTGCCCCTCACGGAGCAGCTTGGGCCCGTCGTCGCCGACGATCTCGGACGCGTGGACGAACAGGTCCTCCGCCTCGTCCCCGAGGTCGATGAAGCCGAACCCTCGGTCGGCGTCGAACCATCGGACAGTTCCCTGGGGCACCTGATACTCCTCGTCTTGACAGAAGATTGCTGTCTCCAGTGTCCCTGACTGGCGCGGCGCGAACCTCCGAACGTGCTCAGCGCCACCTTTGCGCCCGGCCCTGCCGCGGACCGGACGCCTGTGGTGGGATCGGCGCATGCAGCCCGAGCCCGCCGACAGCTACTACGCCCGCATCGTCGCCCACCTCGGCCCGGACGGCCGGCTCCCCGTGGCGGTCGAGGAGATGCCCGGCTGGGACATCTACCCCTACGAGGTGGACTCGTTGCGGATGAAGCCGCTGCACCCCCTGGCCGACGCCGAGCCCCCGCGCAGGGGCGAGGACCCGTCCGAGTGCTGGTGCTCGTCGGCGGCGGACCGCCTGCCCACGTTCCTGGAGGACCACGTGTGGCGCAACGAGCGGTGGGTGCTGACCGCCGACCTCGCCCAGGGGCTGCCCGCGTTCCTCATGCTCGTGCCCGTCTCGGCGCACTGCGACCTGCCGACGGTCCCGGCGGACCTCGCCGCGGAGATGGGGCAGCTGATCGTCGCGGTCTCGGCGGCCGTCGAGGCGCTGCCGAGCGTGGGCCGCGTGCAGCTCG
This sequence comes from Isoptericola sp. NPDC057191, assembly GCF_042670225.1. Classification (NCBI taxonomy): domain Bacteria; kingdom Bacillati; phylum Actinomycetota; class Actinomycetes; order Micrococcales; family Promicromonosporaceae; genus Isoptericola; species Isoptericola sp. NPDC057191. The sequence goes on from NZ_JBHUWC010000188.1 coordinate 4,301, forward strand.
CCAAGTGGGGCGACGGCGGGGCGCACCTGCACCTGGCGTTCCTCGGCCGGCCCGCCCGCGTGCTGCAGTTCCGCGGCTCCCCGCTGCTCGACTGGGCGGAGAACCTGCCCGACGTGCCCGAGGACGTCCTGCGCACGAACGCGGCGTTCGTCGCCGCACAGGTCGTCGCCGCCGTGGGCGGGCAGGCCGGTCCGGCGGGCGGCGCCGCCTGAGAGGGCTCGTCCCCCGGTCGTCAGAGCGGCTTGCGCATCTGCTGCGTCACGACGTCGTACCCGGCGGAGCCGTACAGCGTCACCGCGGGCGTGTTGTGCCCGAAGACGTTGAGCTCGAGGGCGGTGGCGCCGGCCTCACGGGCCGCGTCCTCGGCTGCCGTGAGCAGCCCGCGCCCGAGCCCCTGACCGCGGCGCGACTCGACCACCTCGATGTCGTACAGGAACGCCACGCCGGGCACCCCGCGCGGGTGGTCCAGCGCCACCCACACGCGCCCGACCGGCTCGCCGTCGGCGTCGAGGCCGCGCAGGAACAGCATCCGTCCCGTGGCCACGCCCTGCGGCAGGAGCCGGGCGCTCTCGTCGCGCGCCCGCTGCGCCGCGCCGTCGGCCTGCCACATCCCCGCGGCGACCTGCTCCGCCGCGTAGCCCTCCGCCAGCGCGTCCTGCCACTCGTCGAACTCGCCCGGCGTCATCGGGCGGAGCGTCACCGTCGTCATGCGGGCGTGCTGGCACAGGTCATGACGACCGACCCTCCCGGCCGTGACTCACCGACCGCTCAGAACGGCGGCGTGCCGGGATCGGACGGCGGGTGCCCGTCGGGGGCTCGCGCGTCGGCCTGGTTCGGCGAGCCACGCCCGGGGTCCGGGGGCCGGGGTTGCGCGCGCCCCGTGGGCGACGTCCACAGGAGGGCGCCGTCAGGCGCCCGGGCGACACGCCATCCGGTCTGGTGCTTGAGCACGTGGTGGTGACGGCACAGATGGGTCAGGTTGTCGGCGGTCGTCGTGCCGCCGTCGACCCACGCCCTGACGTGGTCGACGTCGCAGGCCGAAGCCGCCCGGGTGCAGCCCGGGAACGTGCAGGTGACGTCCCGGGCCTGCAGCAGCGCGCGGAGCGCTGCCGGCACGGCGTAGGTGCCCGGGTCGGTGGCCAGCACCGTGTCGTCGACCGGGTCGACCAGGAGTCGGCGGAGCGAGGGGGCGCTCGCCGTCAGGCGGAGCGCGGTCTCCGCGTCGACGGGGGCCTGACCGTCCAGCTCGGCGACCCCGCCGGCGTCACCGCCGAGCAGCGTGAGCACCGGCACGGTGATCCGCACGGTGGGTGCGACGCGGCGGGCAAGGTCTGCCAGGCCGGGCACCCGGGCGCCCTCTGCGCCACGGGCAGCAGCGCTGCCCGCGACGGCACGCGGGTCGTCGGCGCCGTCGACGTCGGCGCCGTCGATGTCGGCTCGGCCGAGCAGGAGGTCCGCGAACGCGTCGGCACGGAGCTGCCCCGCCCCGCGCGGGTCGCCCTCGTCCCGTGCCGTGCGAGCGACGCGAGAGAGCCGGTCGTGGATCGCATGCGCCTGGACCGCCGGCAGGTGCGCGGTGATCCAGGCCATGCCGTCAGCGCCCGGGTCGAGGTAGACCGCCCGCTTGTCGACCGCCGCGCGGTGCCGGACCGTCAACGACACCGGGTGCGCCAGGTCCCGCGCGCGCCGCAGCCGGCGGCGGAGCTGCGGCAGGGTGACCCGCCTGGCGGCCGGCAGGACCGCCTCCTCGACGCTTCGGCGCGCGTCGACGTCGGGAAGGCCGAGGAGGGTGTCCGCGAGCGCCCCGGCGTGCGCGAGCGAGAACCGCCCCTGGCACAGGTCCACGAGCGCCGTGGCCGTGCCCTCCCCGCCCCCGGCCTCGCCGGCAGCATGGGCGTGCGAGGCCGCCTCGGTCAGTACGCGCGCCACGCCGACGAGTCGCGTCGCCTCCTGCTCGGACCAGCGCAACGCCGTCGCCAGGTCGGCCGTGAAGGCCCGCTCCGCCAGCTCGCGCCGACGGGTCGACGATGCCCGGCGGACCTGCGGGTCGTCCCGCTCGAGCAGCGCCCGCTCGCACCTGTCGGCGGCCCGTCGCGCCCGTTCCACGGCGAGCACCTTGGCGCCCTCCAGCGCGTCGATGCGTCGCTGGAGCTCCACCACCTCGTCGATCGAGGACGACACCTGATGGAGGGACGGTCGCGGCCCAGGGTCGACGCGTCGCAGCACGTCGGACAGCTCGACCGGCGCTCCAGGTGACGCGTCGACGACGTCGTGCTGCTGAGCCATCCCGCCCCCTTTCGCCGTCGCGGTCGGCCGTCCCGACACACCGTTCGAACACTTGTTCGATCCTATCGAAGTACAGCGCACCCCGGGCGAGACCTGTGGACAACCCCTCACCTCCTAGGTCATCGCGGCCCGCCGACCGGTGTGCGGCGCAGCCGGTAGAACGTGGGCTCGCCACGACGCGCGAGGCGCGGCATGCCCGGGGCGTCGGTGGGGACCCGGTGCACGTCGGTGACCTTCCACCCGGGGAAGGCGTCCTCGATGTCGGCCCGACTGGCGCCGGTGGGCATGAACGGCGGCCCGACGGACCTGCCCAGCACGAGCATCAGGAGCGTCGCGCCCGGACGCGTGCGGTCCGTCACGGCGCGGCCCATCGCGCGCTGCTCGGGGGTTCGCAGCCCGTGGAAGCAGCCGACGTCGAGGACGAGGTCGAAGTCGTCCCCCACGACGTCGGCGGGCAGGGTCGTGGCGTCCGCCCGGACGACCGTCGCGGCGACGCGCTCGCGCGCCAGCCTCGTGCGGGCGCGGCCGAGAGCGCGCTCGACGACGTCGACCGCCGTGACGTCCCACCCGCGGCGGGCGAGGGTCAGCGCATGCACTCCCGTGCCGCAGCCCACGTCGAGCGCGCGCCCGGGCCCTCCGCGCTCCGCCTCCTCGCGTCGGAGGAGCTCGTCCAGCCGACCGGCGTCCGCGGCGGCCGACCGCTCCCACGGCGTGAATCCCACGGCGTAGGCGACCTGGTAGAAGGTGCTCATGACGTCCTCCTGGGCTCGGTCCAGCGGCTCGTTCTGCACCCGACGCTAGGGGTCGTGCGCGCGACGCCACATCGGCAGGACCATGCATCCCTCGTGTGCAGGCCGGGCTCAGACGAGCCGGGAGTCGTAGGCGTACGCCGTCGCCGCGGCGCGCGAACCCACCCCGATCTTGAGGAAGATGTTCGCGACGTGCCGCGCCACCGTGCGCTCGGACAGCACGAGCCGCCCGGCGATCTGCCGGTTCGTGAGCCCGGTCGCGAGGAGGCGGAGCACCTCGACCTCCCGCGGGGTGAGGCCGTCCGGCGCCCCCGCCGTCTCGCCCACGAGGGATGCCAGGTCGCGGCGCGCGCCGAGGTCGGCGAAGGTGCGCCGCGCGGCGTCGGTCTCCACGTCCGCGGTCTCCGTGTCACCCAGCAGCCGGCAGGCCCGGGCGAACAGCACGCGGCACCGGGCCTCGTCGTAGGGCGCCCCCACCTCCGCCCAGGCCCGGAGCGCCGCCCGCAGGAGGCCGACGGCACCGCGCGGGTCGCCGTCGGCGAGCGCCACCGCGCCCGCGCACTGTGCGCTCG
>NZ_JBHUWC010000189.1:0-7848 GCF_042670225.1 Isoptericola sp. NPDC057191
GGGGCCGCGGTCGTCTCACCCGGTGAGCATGCCCGGTGGCCGGTCCGTCAGCGCGCGATCGCCGCGGCCCGCCGGTAGGCCGCCTCGACGTCGGCGAGCACGCGGGGCCACGAGGTGGCGAGCTCGGCCGAACGGTTGTGCGCGATCATCGCGTCCAGCAGGGCGGGCTCGTCGGCGAGGCGCACGAGGGCGTCCGCCAGCGCGTCGTCGTCGTCCACGAGCAGCGCGTCGCGACCGTCGACGAGGCGCTCCGCCACGCCGGACTGCGACCTGCTGACGACCGCCAGGCCGGCGGCCTGCGCCTCCAGCGCGGCGATGCCGAACGCGTCCTGCACCGCCGGGGCGACGAACACGTCGGACCGCACGTACAGGCGCTTGAGCTCGGTGGGGCTGAGCCGGCCCACGAGGCGGACGACGTCCGTCAGCCCGTGCTCGCGCACCCAGCGCCTCGCCTCGTCGAGCTGCGGACCGTCGCCGCCGACGGTGGCCACGAGCCGGCCGGGCGCCCGCTCGACCGCCGCCGCGACCGCCGCCAGCATGGGCAGCACCCGCTTGCGCGGCGCGAACCGCGTGGCCGACACGACGTGCACCTCGCGCCCTTCCGCCCGGTCGCCGCGCTCGACGCGCGGCAGGCGCCAGGCGTCGACGTCGATCCCGTTGCCCAGCACGGACACCCGCTCCGCCGCGGCGTCGGCGCCCAGGCGGCGACCGACCACCCGGCGCAAGGGCGCTGCCGTCAGCTCGCTCACCGCCGACCACTGCACGGGCCAGGCGGCCCACCCCGTCACCCGGTCCAGCGCGGCGAACGCGCGCTCCCAGCCGCCCCAGACCGAGTGCACCGTCAGGAGCACGGGGAACCCGGCGCGCGCGAGCGGGCGGAGGGCCAGCTCGACCGTCGGGGCGAGCACCCCCATGTGCAGGTGCACGACGTCCGGACGGCGACCGTCGGCCTCGAGCGCCCGCAGCCGCGTCAGGACGTGCCGCGTGGAGCGCGGGTGGACCGGGTACCCGCCGGGCACGCGTGCCGCGACGCGGTGGACGACGACGCCGTCTTCGTCCGGCGCGGTGGAGATGCCGTGCGAGCCCGGGCGGGCGGGGGTCGTGGTGATCACCTCGACGTCGTGGCCCGCCTCCGCCTGCCGGTGGGCGAGCCGGGCGACCTGGGTCTCGATGCCGCCCAGGAGCGGGAGGTAGGAGTCGGAGACGTGGACGATGCGCACCGGGTCATCCTGCCATCGGGACCCGCGGTCGGACCTGCGGGTTCGCCGCGACGGAGCCGTGCTGCGGCGCTACCGTTCGAGGAGCGGTACCTCGTGCGCCACCAGCGCTGCCCACCTCAAGGAGAAGGTGCGACATGTCGAGCACTGTCACCGTCCATCCGGCCAAAGGCGTCCGCGGGATCGGGATGATCACCCTGATCGCCGGCATCATCATGATCATCGCGGGCCTCGGGGTATGGGTCGTCGTGTCCCAGACCCTCTCCTCCGAGGAGATCACGGTCTCCGAGGACGCCTCGATGTTCGCCGGACAGCACGTCGCCGGTCCGTTCACCGCCTACGCGCAGGCGGAGGTCATCGACAAGCACGCGACCGAGATGGCGGACGGCAAGACGTACGCCCAGCTCGACCAGGACGACCCGGTCCGGGACAGCGTGATGGACGCGTCGTTCCTGCGGGCCTCGCTGTTCACGTCCGTGGTGGCGTTCGGCGTCTGCGCGCTGGTGATCGGCCTGGGCATCGTGTTCATCCTGCTCGGGAGCGCGCTGCGCAGGCTCGCCGGAGGGCCGCAGGTCCAGGTGGACACACCGTCGCTCACGTCGTCGGGCGACCTGTCCCACCCCGCGCCGACGCACCGGGCGGACCCGGTGCAGCCCGCGGAGCCGGCGGAGCCGACGCGTCCGGCCCCGCCCGCCGCACCGCCGGAGCGGCCGAGCACCCGCACGCCGGCCGAGGAACCGCCGGCCGAGGGCCGGACGACCGAGCTGCCGGCGTCGCGGCCCCCGGAGGCTCCGCCCGCCGGCGGCACGGGCTCGCCGTCGGCGTGACGTCCGGTCCCGCGGTCAGCGGGGCACGGGCGCCCGGCGCCGGCGCCGTACAGCGCTGACCACGGAGCCGACGACGAGGAGCACGCCCGCCGCCGCGAGCAGCACGATCGCGGCCAGCTCGACGTCGATCTGCCGGCCCGCGCCGTTGGCGACCAGGCCCGCGCCGAACGCGACCACGAGGAAGCCCCACACGATGGTGCTCGCCCGCGGGCCGGCGCTCGGGGCGTCCTCGACGCGCTCGTCGATGACCGGCGCCTTCGCGGGGCGCTCGGGCGACACGGGCGGCTCGGCGGATGACGATGGCCCGGCGTAGGCCTGCCCCGTGTACGCCTGCCTCGTGTAGTCCTGACCCGTGTAGCCCTGCCCCGTGGTGTCAGACGGCGTGGCGTGCTGCGGCGGCTCCGGCGTGGGCTGCGCCTCCGCGGGGTGGTCGGGCTGGTCGAAGACCGACAGCGGGTCGTCGGGGCCGGCCACAGGCAGCGCGCGCGTGGGGTCCGGCGTCGGAAACGCCTGGGTCTCGCCGGCGGCGGGCAGGGCCTGCGTCTCGTCGGCGGCGGGCAGGGCCTGCGTCTCGTCGGCGGCGGGCAGCGCCTGCGTGTCGTCCGCCCGCTCGTCGGGCCCGGGCAGGGGCGTGGTGGGCTTGTCGTCGCTCATCGGGACTCCTCGATGGTCAGGTCGCCGGCGCGGACGTCGACGTCGAGCAGGAGGCGGGCGCCGTCCCCCTCGTGCACCTCGTCGGTGCTGAACCGTGCCGGGCCGTTGGTGTACGTGTTGACGGAGCTGTCCTGACCGTCGGCGCGCCAGGTGGCGTTGCCGGCGATGACCTCGATGTCGGCCTCGACGGCCTGGTCCGCGGGGATCAGCACCTGGGTGCTGCCGGCGGCCATGGAGATCGGCACGACGACGGGGTCGCCGGGCGTCACGCCACTGAGGTCCAGCTCGGTGAGGTCGACGACGGCGCTGCCGAAGCGCACGCGCACGCCGTCCTGGGCCTCCTCGATCGAGCGCGGGGTGACCGTGCCCTCGCTGATGACGGCGGCACCCGAGCTCTGCGGCCCCTCGTCCCAGAAGTCCCACGAGTCCCGACCACCGGCGAACGGCCAGGTGATCACCCCGGCGATCACGGCGAGGATCGCGAGGAACGTCAGCGTGCCGCCGCGTCGGCCGCGCAGGCCGGTGACGACGAGCCCGAGGCCGAGCACGACGATCGAGGCGCCGAGCCACGTGGGGCCGAGGGGGAGACCGAGGTCGCCCGCGCGGTCCACGACGAGCAGGAACGCGCCCCCGAGCAGGATGAGGCCGAGGACGATCCCCACGGCGCCCGCGCCCGGGCCGCGCCGGACGGGCCGCGGAGGCCGCGGGGGCCGCGCCGGGGAGATCGGCGCCGGGGAGAGCGTCGCGGGCGTGGGCGAACCGGGGGCGGGTGTGGGGAGCGGCGCGGGCGCGGCGAGGTACGGCGCGGGCGGCGCGGGGGTGAAGGACTCCGTCGGCACGCCACCGGAGGACGGTGCGGCCGAGGGCGACGTCGCCGGGGAGGACGGCGTGTACGGCGTGGACGGCGCCGACGGCGTGTACGGCGGGTAGGGGGTGGGCGGCACGTTCGGTCCGCCGCCACGCGGCTTGCGGTCGCGGATCAGCTTGACGACGAGCCAGATGATCGCCACCCAGACGCCTGCCCAGACGACGAAGCCGAGCCAGTCGAAGATGCCGTGACCCCACGACCAGAGGCCGTCGCCCCAGGCGAACCCGACGATCAGCGCCACGACCGCACCCAGCAGGGCCACGTCGAAGTCGCCGCGGATCGCCTGCTGCAGGTGGATCCGGCCGTCCCGCTCGGGCAGCAGGGCCCATGCGACCGCGTACACGACGATGCCGGCGCCGGTGAGGAAGAAGCTGAGGATCAGCAGCCCGCGCACGAGCAGGGGGTCGAGCCCGAACCGTTCCGCCACGCCGCCGGCGACGCCGCCGAGCCACCGGTCGTCGGACCGGGCGACGCCGAGCCGGCGGATGGAGTCGAAGAAGCCGTCGCCGCTGCGGCGGGGCGGGACGGGGTCGCCCACGGCGGGGGCGCCGCCTGCGCCGGGCTGGGGCCCGGGCGGCTGGGGGAGGTCGTCGGTGCTCATGGCTCCATCCTGACGAGCGCGGCGGCTGCGCGGCATCGGGTGCTGCCCTGACACGACCCTGAATCGCCGGGGTCCGGCACCCTGAAACCTGGGGACAGCGGGTCCGGGGGCGCCCCTGACGTGCCAGGATCGGGAGCGTGACCACCGAACGCCCCTCGCGCCTCCCGCTGCGCCGGCCCCCGCAGGGCCGGTTCGTCGGCGGCGTCGCCGCGGGCCTCGCCGCGCACCTCGGACTGCCGGTCCTGCTCGTGCGGCTCACGTTCGTCTTCCTCGCCTTCGCGGGCGGGGCGGGCGCGGTCGCGTACGCCTTCTGGTGGGTGACCGTGCCGTCGGGCGACCCGCTGCAGGCCGCCGACGCCACGCCCACGGCGCTGCAACGGCTCGCGCCGCGGCTGCGGCTGCAGGGCCCGGTCGCGTCGTTGCCGGTGCGTGACGTCCTCATCGGGGCGGCGCTCATCGCGGGCGCGTTCGTCCTCGTCGCGGTCCGGGCGGGCTGGGACGTCGGCGCCTCGTGGGTGCTGCCCGCGCTGGTCGCCGTCGGCGGCCTCGCGCTCGCCTGGAGCCAGCTCGACGCCGCGCAGCGTGGGCTCCTCACGGACAGCCGGGGCGGCACCCGCCGCTCGACCCTGGTGCTGCGGCTCGGCGCCGGTGTCGTCCTCGTCATGGTCGGCGTGCTCCTGCTCATCGGTCAGGACGCGCCGGTGCCGGTGCTGCTGCAGGCGGGTGCGGCGTCGCTCGCGGTGCTGGCGGGCGCGGCCCTGATGCTGGCGCCGTGGTGGCTGCGGCTGGTGCGCGAGCTGGGCGACGAGCGTGCGGCCCGCGCGCGGGAGGCCGAGCGCGCCGACATCGCGGCCCACCTGCACGACTCGGTGCTCCAGACGCTCGCACTCATCCGCTCGCGGGCCGACGACCCGGAGGCCGTGTCGCGCATGGCCCGCGCCCAGGAGCGCGAGCTGCGCGAGTGGCTGTACACCGACCGCACCGCCCCGGGCACGTCGCTCGCGGCCGAGCTGCGCGCCTTGGTGGCCGAGGTGGAGGACGGCCGCGCCGTCGAGGTCGAGTCCGTGATGGTGGGCGACTGCGTCCCCACGGAGGAGACGTCGGCCCTGCTCCAGGCCTCCCGCGAGGCGCTGGTGAACGCCGTCGCGCACGGGCGCCCGCCCGTGACCGTCTACCTGGAGGTGACGGACGGAGCGGTCGAGGTGTTCGTGCGCGACCGTGGCGACGGCTTCCAGATGGACGACATCGCGCCGGACCGTTTCGGCGTGCGCGAGTCCATCCTCGGGCGCGTGCACCGGCGTGGCGGCACGGCCGACGTGACGAGCCGACCAGGCTGGGGCACGGAGGTGCGGCTGCGCATGCCGAGGGTCCCGACGAGCCCCGCCAGCCAGACCATCGACGAAGGAGCACGCACGTGACCACGACGCCCGACGCCCGCGAGCAGCCGACCGCCCCTGTGCCGGTGGTCCTCGTCGACGACCACCACATGTTCCGTACCGGCGTGCGCGCGAGCCTGGACGGCCGGGTGGACGTGGTCGGCGAGGCGGCGGACGTCGACCAGGCCGTCGCCGTCGTGCACGAGCTCCGGCCGCCCGTGGTGCTGCTCGACGTGCACCTGCCCGGCGGGAACGGCGGGGGCGGCGCCGAGGTGGTCCGGCGCTGCGCCGACCTCCTGGGCGAGACGAAGTTCCTCGCGCTGTCGGTCTCCGACGCCGCCGAGGACGTCGTGGCCGTCATCCGCGCGGGGGCGCGCGGCTACGTCACGAAGAACATCTCCGCGTCCGACCTGTCCGGCGCGGTCGTGCGCGTGGCCGGCGGCGACGCGGTGTTCTCGCCGCGGCTGGCCGGCTTCGTGCTCGACGCGTTCGGCACCGCGGCGGGCGACGTCGCCGTGGCGGACGACGAGCTCGACCGGCTGTCCAAGCGGGAGCAGGAGGTGATGCGGCTCATCGCGCGCGGGTACTCCTACCGCGAGGTCGCGAGCGAGCTGTTCATCTCCATCAAGACGGTCGAGACCCACGTGTCCGCCGTGCTGCGCAAGCTGCAGCTGTCCAGCCGGTACGAGCTCACACGCTGGGCCGCGGCGCGCCGGCTGCTGTGAGGTACCGGTCCACGACGACGTCCACCAGCTCCTCGGGCGGCTCCGCGCCCGCCACCAGCAGCGGCGCGGTCGCGACGTCGCCGCCCGCGCGGGCGGCGAGGTCGGCGAAGAACCCGGGGGCGAGCAGGTAGGTCGCGACGACGACGCGGCCGCCCGGGCCGGCGGTGGCACGTGCCGCGGCGACGGCCTCGGCCACCCGCGGGACGGCGTTGGCGATGTACCCGACGGTCACGGGCCGCCCGAGGCGGTCCCCGAGCCGGCCGGCCGTGGTCTCGCAGTCGGTGACGGCGCGCGCGTCGCTCGACCCGGCGGCGGCGATCACCACGGTGTCGTCGTCGCGCAGGCCGACCTCGCCCAGGCGCCGCTCGAGCACGTCGACCAGGCGGTCGTCCGGGCCGAGCGCGCCGCCGAGGCAGACGTCGTCCCCGGCGGCGACGGCGGCGTCGACGTCCTCGCGCAGGTCGACGTGCACGTGGTAGCCCGCCGACAGCAGCAGCGGCACGACCACCGTCGACGCGGTGGACGCGTCGGCGCGCAGCTCGGCGAGGCAGGTCGGCACGTCCGGCTGCTGCACGTCGACGAAGCCGGCGTGCACGGCCACGTCGGGGCGGCGTGCGGCCACCGCGTCCACCAGGGCCGTGACGGCCATCGCGCCGATGGCCGAGGCCGTCCCGTGCGAGATCGCGAGGAGGGCGGGCGGGGTCGCTGTCTCCGGCATGCGGGCGACGTTACGCGCCACGTCGTACGCGGCGGTTGCGCGCGCGTGAACCACCGTCACGTCGACCTCACGGCGGACGCGGCCGGGGCGTGAGCGGTCCGCCGGCGCGGCGCGGCGTCGTCCCAGGCCGGGCTGCGCCGGACCACGTCGCCCACCACGGTCACCGCGGGCGCCCGCACACCGACGGCGGCCGCCCGCTCGGCGATGTCCGCGAGCGTGCCCACCGTGGTGCGCTGACGCGGGCCGAACCCGTCCTCGACGACGGCCGTGGGCGTGTCCGCGGGGCGACCGGCCGCGACCAGCGCGGCGGCGGTCTCGGCCAGGCGGGTGACGCCCATGAGCAGCACGAGGGTGTGGTCGGTGCCGCCGGGCACCTGCCCGACGTCCTCGTGCCCGGTGAGGACGCTGAACCCGCGCGCCAGGCCGCGGTGGGTGACGGGGATGCCGGCGGCGGCGGGGACCGACACCGCGGACGTCACCCCGGGCACCACCTCCACCTCGATCCCGGCGGCGCGGCAGCCGTCCAGCTCCTCGCCCCCGCGGCCGAAGACGTACGGGTCGCCGCCCTTGAGGCGCACGACGTCCCGTCCGGCGAGCGCGTGCTCCACGAGGAGGGCGGAGATCTCGTCCTGCGGCACCGGGTGGTGGCCCGACGTCTTGCCGACGTCGACCACCTCGACCTCGTCGTCCAGCCCGGCGAGGAGGGAGCGCGGGGCGAGGCGGTCGACCACGACGACGTCCGCCGTCGCGAGCAGCCGGCGGCCGCGCACGGTGACGAGCCCGGCGTCGCCGGGCCCGCCCCCGACGAGGGCGACCCGGCCCGGGCGGGACGGGGCGCCGTCCGCGGCCGGCTCCGCCACGG
>NZ_JBHUWC010000190.1:0-7821 GCF_042670225.1 Isoptericola sp. NPDC057191
TCTCCTTCGCTGACCGCGCCGCACGGCGCCGCGGCTCAGACCCTGGTCGCGCGGACCAGCAGGTACTCCCACGTCATCGTGCCGTCGTCGCGCAGGTGCCGGTCGCCGAGGTCGGCGAGCGCCTCGTCGAGCTGCGCCGCGCGGGCGTCGTCGTCCCCGAGATGGCGGTACGTCGCGATGGTCGGCCCGTAGGTCGCCTTGAAGAAGTCGCGGAACGCGGCGCCGTCGGCGAACCGGTCCACGACGAGCCCGCGCACCTCGGCCCGGACGTCGGCGACGCGGTCACCGAGGAGCGTCCGCACGTGCTCCTCCGTGCCCCACAGCGGCGGCGCCGACGCACCGGGCGGGGGCGGGGGCGCATACGGCTTGAGCGTCGCGAACATCTCGCCGATGAACCCGCCGGGCGTCCACGCGATGTTCCCGAGGGTGCCGCCCGGCCGCGTGACCCGGGCGAGCTCGCCCGCGGCGAGCTCGTGGAAGGGCGCGAACATCACCCCCACGCAGGACAGGGTGACGTCGAACGTGCCGTCGTCGAAGGGCAGCGCGTGCGCGTCGGCCGTCTCCCAGCGCAGGGTGACGCCGCGGTCGGCGGCCCGCCGTCGTCCGGCGTCGAGCAGCGCGGGGGAGAGGTCCGAGGCGACGACGTCGGCCCCCGCCAGGGCTGCCGGGATCGAGGCGTTGCCGGAACCGGCGCCGACGTCGAGCACGTGGTCGCCGCGACCGACGTCGCACGCCTCGACGAGGACGGCGCCCAGGGACGGGATGACCTGGTCGGCGACCGCCGGGTAGTCGCCCGACTCCCAGACGGCGCGATGCTTCGCGCGGACCGCGTCGAGCAGCTCGGCGGGGGCGGTCCCGGGTTCGGTGATGCTCATGAGGATCTCCTTCGGTGCGGGGCTCTTCTGCCTTCCCTCCACGGTGCGTGCGGCGTCGCCACGCATCCAGTGCCAGATCTGGACCGGGCGAAGTCCTGGATCTGTACTGGCGGTGCCACCTCGGGCGGGCGTTCACTGGGGGGATGGCGGGCTACGGCCAGTTCTGCCCCGTGGCGAAGGCGATGGAGGTGCTCGACGAGCGCTGGACGCTCCTCGTCGTGCGCGAGCTGCTGCTGGGCAGCACCCGGTTCAACGAGCTGCGGCGCGGCAACCCGAAGATGTCACCGACGCTGCTCGCCAAGCGCCTGCGCACCCTGGAGCGGGCGGGCGTCGTGCGGCGCACCGGTGACGAAGGGCACGCCCGCTACGTGCTCACCCCGGCCGGCGAGGAGCTGCGCCCGGTGGTGGAGGCGCTCGGCGCGTGGGGCACGCGGTGGGTCGGGGGCCTCGGCGAGGCCGACCTCGACCCGCACCTGCTGCTGTGGGACATGCGGCGCACCATCGACGTCGCCGCGTGGCCCCGCGAGCGCACGGTGGTCGCGTTCGCCCTCACCGACGTCGCCCCGCGCGTGTCGCGGTGGTGGATCGTCGTGCGGGACGGGCAGGTCGAGGTGTGCGACTACGACCCTGGCTACGACACCGCGGTGGTGGTGACGACGCCGCTGCGCACGCTGACCCGCCTGTGGCGCGGCGACGTCACCTGGGACGGCGCGCTGCGGGCGCGGGACGTCGTGCTCGACGGCCCGGAGGCGGTGCGCCGCCAGGTGCCGCGATGGCTGGGGCAGTCGGTGTTCGCCGGCGTGCCGCGACCGGGACGGGCAGCCGCCGACGCCTGACCCGGCCGCGGCCGTCGCCCCGCGACCTTCGACGCACCCTCCTCGACGCGCTACCTTCGCAGCCATGATGAGGCCACGGGTCCAGGACACGATCTCGTGGCGCCGACCCCGGCGGCGGCGCCTCGGGGCGCGGGCGGGCGCCGGGGCGGCCGTCGGCCTGGTGAGCGCCGCCCTCGACCTCGCTGTGTCGGTCGCGGGCGGCACGGGCGGGGTGTCCGACCTCTCCCGCCTCGGCACCGACGCACCGCGCGTGCCCCGCGACCCCGCGCAGCCCGTAGCCGACCTCCCGTGCATCGTCGTCGGGGGCACCGCGCCGTGGGCGCCCGCCTCCTGGGCGGGCCGGCCGCACCTGTGGGCGACCGCCGGCCGGTTCCGGGTCGAGCTCCCGGCACCCCGTGGCGAGGTCGTCCTGGACCCCGGCGCCCTCTCGCTGCGCTCGCTCGTCGTCGCGCCCGGGCAGCACGGCGCGACGACGCTCGACACCCGCTGCGACGCCACGGTCGTCGGTCCGGACCTCGAGATCGTCGTGCAGGGGACGTGGCTGGCGATCGCCTGGCTCGGCCACCTCGCGGGCTGGCCCGACCCGGGCGTGCCCCAGGCCGATACCGAGGCCGGCACCGAGGGTGACGCAGGGGGCACCGGGCGCCTTACGGACACGTGACGGACCGGTCGTCAGTCCAGGTGGCGGCTCCGCGAGGTGGGACGCTGAGGGCATGAGCAGCACCACGCCCGGGGAGCCCGGGCCGGCGGCCACGCCCGAGCCGCGACGACGGGACGGGTGGTGGTCCGCGCTCGCGGGCGTCGTCGCGACGGGTGCGGGGCTCGCGGTCGCGGAGCTGGCGGCGGCGGTCGTCGACCCGGCGTCGAGCCCGGTCGTCGCCGCGGGCGGGGCCGTGGTCGACGGCGTCCCCGGCTGGCTCAAGGACCTGGCGGTCTCGTGGTTCGGGACCGCCGACAAGGCCGTCCTGCTCGCCACGATGGGTGTCGTCGCGCTGGCGGGCGCCGCGCTCGTCGGCGTCCTCGAACGACGTCGCCCGCCGTGGGGCGCCGTGCTGCTGGGTGCCGTCTGCGCGGCCGCGGCGATCGTCGCCGCGCGCCGCCCCGGCGCGGGCATCGCCTGGGCCTTGCCCAGCCTCGTCGGCGGCGTGGTCGCGATCGCGCTCCTGAGCGCGCTGCTGCGCCGCGTCGAGGAGTGGTTCGCCGCGGACGAGCGCCCCGGCGGCGAGCACCGCGCGGCGATGGACCGGCGCCGCTTCCTGCAGTGGACCGGCATCACGGCCGCCGGAGCCGTCGTCGCGCTGGGCGCCTCGCGCGTCGTCTCGGCCGGGGGCCGGGCGGTGCAGGCCGCGCGCGAGGCGATCCGGCTGCCGCGACCCGCGACCACGGCACCGCCCGTGCCCGCCGGAGCGGACCTCCGCGTCGCGGGCCTCACCCCGTACGCGACCCCGAACCCGGAGTTCTACCGCATCGACACGGCCCTGATCGTGCCGCAGGTGGACCCGGGGGACTGGACTCTGTCGGTGACCGGTCTCGTCGACGAGCCGTTCACCCTCACCTGGGACGACCTGCTCGCCCTGCCGCTCGAGGAGCACGACGTCACCCTGACCTGCGTCTCGAACGAGGTGGGCGGCTCCCTGATCGGCAACGCCCGCTGGCTCGGCTACCCCGTGCGGGAGCTGCTGGCTCGCGCGAGGCCGCAGGCCGGGGCGGACATGGTGCTCTCGCGCAGCACGGACGGGTTCACCGCCGGCACGCCGCTGGAGGTGCTGCGTGAGGAGGGCCGGCAGAGCCTGCTCGCGGTCGGCATGAACGGCGAGCCGCTGCCGCCCGAGCACGGCTTTCCCGCGCGGCTGGTGGTGCCGGGCCTGTACGGGTACGTGTCGGCGACCAAGTGGGTCACCGAGCTCAAGGTCACGACCTTCGCCGCGGACCAGGGCTACTGGACGCCGCGCGGCTGGTCGGCGCTCGGACCGATCAAGCTGTCGTCGCGCATCGACGTGCCCCGTCCCGGCGACGACCTGCCCGCCGGCACCGTGACCCTCGCCGGGGTGGCGTGGGCGCAGCACACCGGGATCGCGCGCGTCGAGGTGCGGGTGGACGACGGCGCGTGGACGGAGGCGGAGCTCGCGGACACCGTCGGCCCGGACACATGGCGGCAGTGGCGCCACGACTGGCACGCGACGCCCGGCGACCACGTCGTCGCCGTGCGCGCGACCGACGCCGACGGGAACGCGCAGGTCGAGACCGAGGCTCCGCCGGCGCCCGACGGTGCGTCCGGCTGGCACACCATCCCGGTGACGATCGCCTGACCGGGTCTCAGCGCCGGCCGTGCGCCCACGACCGTCCCGACCAACGCGACGAGTGCGTGGGTGCCAGGCTTGCGCGCCTGGCTACGATGGAGGCACAGGCGTCGACCCGGCCATCACCGGCGAGCCTCCGGAAGAACGGAGCGGACCCCGCTCTCAGTAGAACCGGACGGGTAGGCCCGTCACAGCCGTGAACGAGCGGCGGGCGCCGTGCCGGGGTCTCGGCAGGGTGTCCGCAAGCGGGGTGGTACCGCGGTTCCTGCGCCCTTCGGGGCGGGGCGTCGTCCTCGCACGGCAGCAGCACGACCGTCTCGACCGCCGACCCGTACCACCCGCCCGCCCGTTCTCCCAGGAGCCCACCCATGGCCTATCCGCAGCACCGTTCGTCCGCCCCCGACCAGCCGTCGGCACAGCAGGGCGCCGCGTTCGGCATCGCCGGCGTCCCCGCGTCCCCGGACCTGCCGGCGATCGAGCGCGAGGTCCTGGAGTTCTGGGCGGGGGACGACACGTTCCGTGCGTCGGTCGCGAAGAACCCGGCGGGCGAGAACGGCAGCAACGAGTTCGTCTTCTACGACGGGCCGCCGTTCGCCAACGGCCTGCCGCACTACGGCCACCTGCTCACCGGCTACGCGAAGGACGTCGTCCCGCGCTACCAGACCATGCGCGGCAAGCACGTGGAACGCCGGTTCGGCTGGGACACCCACGGCCTGCCCGCCGAGCTCGAGGCCATGAGCCAGCTCGGCATCAAGACGAAGGACGAGATCCTCGAGCTGGGCATCGAGAAGTTCAACGCGGCGTGCCGCGCGTCCGTGCTGAAGTACACGTCCGAGTGGCGCGACTACGTCACCCGCCAGGCGCGCTGGGTCGACTTCGACCACGACTACAAGACGCTCAACGTCACGTACATGGAGTCGGTGCTGTGGGGCTTCAAGAAGCTCTACGACGCGGGCCTGGTGTACGAGGACTTCCGCGTGCTGCCCTACTGCTGGAACGACCAGACGCCGCTGTCCAACCACGAGCTGCGCATGGACGACGACGTCTACCAGACGCGCCAGGACCCGGCCGTGACCGTCGGCTTCGACGTCGCGACCGTCCCGGCCGGCCAGGACGTCGTGCGGCCCGGGGACAAGCTCCTCATCTGGACCACCACGCCGTGGACGCTGCCCTCCAACCTGCTCGTCATGGTCGGGCCGGACATCGAGTACGCCGTCGTCGAGTCGTCCTTCACCGGCACGTCGCAGCGGTACGTGATCGCCGCGGCACGCGTGGACGCGTACTCGCGCGAGCTCACCGACGAGGGCGAGGAGGCGCCGCGCGTGGTCGGGCACCTGCTCGGCCGCGACCTGCTCCAGACCTCCTACGTGCCGCCGTTCTCCTACTACGAGGGCCGCGAGCGGGCCCACCGCGTGGTGGAGGCAGACTTCGTCACGACGACGGACGGCACCGGCCTGGTGCACAGCGCCGGCGCGTTCGGCGAGGACGACAAGGTCGTGTGCGACCGCGAGGGCGTCGCGTCCGTCATGCCCGTGGGCGCGGACGGCAAGTTCACGCACCCGGTCGAGGAGTACGCGGGCCTGCAGGTCTTCGACGCGAACCTCCCGATCATCGACCACCTCAAGGCCCGCACCCGGGGCGAGGCCGACGCCGGCTCCACCACGACCGGCACGGTGCTGCTGCGCCGCGAGTCCTACGCGCACTCCTACCCGCACTGCTGGCGCTGCCGGCAGCCGCTGATGTACATGGGCGTGTCCTCGTGGTTCGTCGAGGTCACGAAGATCAAGGAGCGCATGCTCGAGCTCAACGAGGAGATCTCGTGGACGCCCGAGCACATCCAGCACGGGCAGTTCGGCAAGTGGCTGGAGAACGCGCGCGACTGGTCGATCACGCGCAACCGGTTCTGGGGCTCGCCCGTGCCGGTCTGGAAGAGCGACGACCCGGCGCACCCCCGCCTCGACGTCTACGGGTCGCTGGAGGAGATCGAGCGCGACTTCGGCCGCCTCCCGCTGAACGCGGACGGCGAGCCGGACCTGCACCGCCCGTTCGTCGACGACCTCACGCGGCCCAACCCGGACGACCCGACCGGGAAGTCCACGATGCGCCGCGTCGAGGACGTCATGGACGTGTGGGTCGACTCGGGCTCCATGCCGTACGCCCAGGTGCACTACCCGTTCGAGAACGCGGACTGGTTCGAGCACCACTACCCGGGCGACTTCATCGTCGAGTACATCGGGCAGACGCGTGGCTGGTTCTACACGCTGCACGTGCTCGCCACGGCCCTGTTCGACCGGCCGGCGTTCCGCAGCGCCGTCTCCCACGGCATCGTGCTGGGCTCCGACGGCCGCAAGATGAGCAAGTCGCTGCGGAACTACCCGGACGTGTCCGAGGTCTTCGACCGCGACGGCTCGGACGCCATGCGCTGGTTCCTCATGGCCAGCCCGATCCTGCGGGGCGGCAACCTCGTCGTCACGGAAGAGGGCATCCGCGACGCCGTGCGCCAGGTGCTCCTGCCGTTGTGGAGCACCTACTACTTCTTCACCCTCTACGCGAACAGCGCCGCGGACGGTCAGGGCTACACCGCGAAGCCGGTCACGGCGGAGCGGGTCGCGGGTCTTCCGGCGCTCGACCGGTACCTGCTGGCGCGCACGCACGACCTCGTCGCCACCGTGACGTCGCAGCTCGACGCCTACGACATCTCCGGCGCGTGCGAGTCGGTGCGCGAGCACCTGGACGTCCTCACCAACTGGTACGTGCGCACCCAGCGCGACCGCTTCTGGGCCGAGGACGCCGACGCGTTCGACACGCTGTACACCGCCCTCGAGACCCTGACCCGGGTCATGGCCCCGCTCGCGCCCCTGCTCACCGAGGAGGTCTGGCGGGGGCTCACGGGCGGCCGGTCCGTGCACCTCGCGGACTGGCCCGCGTCGTCGGGCGAGGCAGGCGGCGCGATCGAGTCCGCCCTCGTGCGCGACGACGAGCTGGTCGCCGCGATGGACGAGGTGCGGGCCGTCGTGTCCAGCGCGCTCGCGCTGCGCAAGGCGCACCAGCTGCGGGTGCGCCAGCCGCTGGCCCGCCTCACGGTCGCCGTGCCGGACCCTGCGGCGCTCGCGGACTACGTCGGCCTGCTGACCTCGGAGCTCAACGTCAAGGCGGTCGACCTCGTCGAGGCCGACGCCGACGCGTCCGAGCGGTTCGGCATCACCGAGCGCCTCGCCGTGAACGCCCGGGCGGCCGGCCCGCGCCTCGGCCGCGGTGTCCAGTCGGTCATCAAGGCCGCGAAGTCCGGGGCGTGGCGGCGTGACGACGACGGCACGGTGGTCGTGACCACCGAGGCCGGCGACGAGCCGCTCCTCGAGGCGGAGTACGAGCTGACGACCGTCGTCGCCGAGGGTGCGGGCGGCGAGGTCGCGGCGAGCGTGCTGCCCGGCGGCGGGTTCGTCGTCCTCGAGCTCGCGCTGGACGACGCGCTGCGCGCCGAGGGGTATGCCCGCGACGTCATCCGTGACGTGCAGGACGCCCGGAAGGCTGCGGGCCTCGAGGTGAGCGACCGCATCGCGCTGGAGCTCGCCGTCCCGGCCGAGCACCTCCCCGCGGTGGAGCGGCACCGCGAGCTCATCGCCCGCGAGACGCTCGCCCTCGACGTCGCGGTGGCCGCAGGCGACGGCGAGCGCACGGTGCGCGTCAGCAAGCGGGAGACTCCGGCCGGCTGAACCTGCTGGCGGTCCGTGCGCCGCGCTCGGGCCGTGCCCTGCGCGAGGTCGAGGTTCCCTCCGCACTACCCCCAGGCCCCCCGCCCCGCCCCGGGGC
>NZ_JBHUWC010000191.1:0-7812 GCF_042670225.1 Isoptericola sp. NPDC057191
CCACAACAGAGGTTGGGGTCAGTGGCGGGTGCGGTACAGGTGCATGGTGACGGGGCCGAGCACGCCGGTGAGGACGACGGCGGCGACGAGGACCCAGAGGATCTCGCCGGTGTCGGGCGTGCCGGCCATCAGAGCCCGGACGGCGGTGACGAGGTGCGTGACCGGGTTGATCTCGACGAACCGCTGCAAGGCCGCGGGCATGGTGGCCGGGTCGACGAAGATGTTCGACGCGAACGTCAGCGGCATCAGCACCATCATCGACACCCCCATCACGGCGTTCGGCGTGCGCAGCAGCAGGCCCAGGATGGTGAAGATCCAGCTCAGCGAGAACGCGAAGACGAGCAGGAGCACCACCCCGAGGACCACGCCCACGAAGCCGCCGACGGGCCGGAACCCGATGATCAGGCCGAGGCCGATGGTCATCACCGAGGCGATGGAGTAGCGCACGGTGTCGCCCAGCAGCGCACCCACGATCGGTGCGGGCCGCCAGATCGGCAACGAACGGAACCGGTCGAAGACGCCCTTGGTGATGTCGGTGTTGAGCGTGTAGCCCGTGTACACGGTGACGATGACGATGGTCTGCACCAGGATGCCGGGCAGCAGGAACTGGATGTACGCGGACGTCGAGCCCGCCAGGGCGCCGCCGAACAGGTACGTGAACATCAGCGTGAAGATCACCGGGGAGACGAGCACGTCGAACAGCTGCTCGGGCACGTGCTTGATCTTCAGCAGCGCCCGCCACCCGAAGGTCAGGGTCATCGCGACGGCGGACGGCCGCGCGGGACGTTCGTCGAGCGCCACGGCCTGGCGCAGGGTGGTCGTCATCTCGGCCGGGCCGGCGGACGCGGTCATCGGGACACCTCCTGAGCGTCGACAGGCCGCTCGGCGCCGGAACCGGCGTCGGAATCGGCGTCGGCCGGCAGCGGCTTGCCCGTGAGCGTGAGGAACACCTCGTCCAGGCTGGGCTGTCCCAGCGTGAACTCGGGGACGGCGATGCCCGCGTCGCCGAGCGCGGGCAGGAGTCGGGCGACCGCGTCCGCGCCCTCGTCGGGCACGCGCGCCGACAGGGCGTAGGGGTCGGTCGGCAGGGTCGGCTCGGAGCCGAGCACCTTCTCGACGACGCTCGCGGCCGCCGCGCGCTGGGAAGAGTCGGCCAGGCGCATCGCCACGGCACCCTGCCCCACGGAGCGCTTGAGCTCCGTGGACGTCCCCTCCGCGATGACCGTGCCGTGGTCGATGACGGCGATGCGGTCGGCGAGCTGGTCCGCCTCCTCGAGGTACTGGGTCGTGAGGAGCACGGTGGCCCCGTCCGCGACGAGCACCCGCACGATGTCCCACACCTGGTTGCGGCTGCGGGGGTCGAGCCCGGTCGTGGGCTCGTCGAGGAAGAGCACGCGCGGGGCGAGCACCAGGGACGCGGCGAGGTCGATCCGCCGCCGCATGCCGCCGGAGTACGTCTTGACCTGGCGCGCGCCGGCGTCGGAGAGGCTGAAGGCGTCGAGGAGCCCCTCGACCCGGCGTCGGGCCCCGGCACCCCGGAAGCCGTACAGCCGGGCGAGCATGAGGAGGTTCTCGGTGCCGGTCAGGTCCTCGTCAACGGACGCGTACTGGCCGGTGAGCCCGACGGCGCTGCGCACGGCGTCGGCGTCGGTCACGACGTCGTGCCCGAGCACGCGGGCGCTGCCTGCGTCCGGGCGCAGCAGCGTGACGAGCATGCGGACGACGGTGGTCTTCCCGGCGCCGTTGGGGCCGAGCAGGCCGAAGACGCTGCCGGTCGGGATCTGCAGGTCGACGCCGTCGACGGCCTTGGTGACCTGCTTGCGGGTGGTGAAGTGCTTGACGAGCCCGTGGGCGTCGACGGCGAGTCCGTCGGTCGCGCGGGCCGGGGGCGGGTCGGGCATGGCTTCCTCCCTGCGGATCGGCTGAGTGACGTGCGTCACGTCCCAGGCTAGGACGGCCCTCCGACGGGGAACTCATCGGGCGCCGGTCGTGGCAGGGTGGCGGCCATGATCACCGAGCACGCGACCAGCGACCTGTTCGACGCCGACCACCTCGCCGCGTGGGTCGCCACGCAGGCCGGGTTCGCGCGGGTGCCCGGCGTCCAGTACGCCGTCCGCGTGGGCGACGACCTGGTGCTCGACGGCGCCTGGGGGGTCGCCGACGTCACGACCGGCGAGCCGCTGACCCCGGACCACGTGTTCCGCGTCGCGTCGCACTCCAAGACGTTCACGGCGACGGCGGTGGCCCGCCTGGCCGACCGGGGCGCGCTGCGGCTCGACGACCCCTTCGACGCGCACCTGCCCGAGCTCGCGGGGGCCGACGTCGGCCAGGTGACGCTGCGGGAGGCGCTCGGCCACACCGGCGGGGTGCTGCGCGACGGTCGCGACGCCGACTTCTGGCAGCTCGGGGCGCCGTTCCCCGACCGTGGGGCGCTGGTCGAGTCGGTCCTCGCGCACGGACCGGTCCTGGGGCGCGGCGAGGTCTTCAAGTACTCCAACCTCGCCTACGGGCTGCTGGGCCTCGTGGTGGAGGCCGTGACGGGGCTGCCGTTCGCCGACCACGTCCGCGCCGACCTGCTCGACCCCCTCGGCCTGCGCTGCACGTCGGCCGAGGCGGTCGACGGCGCCCCCCACGTCGTCGGCCACTCCGCCCGCGGTGTGGCGGACGACGGTCGTCTCCCCGTCGCGGCGGCGCGCACGGGCGCCCTGGCGGCGGCCACCGGGTTCTCCTCGACGGCGGCCGACCTGACGCGCTGGTTCGCGGCGCACTCCGAGGGTTCCGGCCTGCTGCGCCCGGAGACGCGCCGCCTGCTGCAGCGCGACGAGTCCGTGATCGACCGCCCGCACGCGCGCCTGCGCCGGTACGGGCTGGGCCTCGAGACGCGGGAGATCGAAGGGCGCCGGGTCGTCGGGCACGGGGGAGCGTTCCCCGGCCAGCTCAGCCGCACGTGGGCGGACCCGGCCGGGCGGGTCGCGGTGTCGGTGCTGACGAACGCGGTCGACGGTCCTGCGGACGCCCTGGCCACCGGGCTGTTCGCGCTGGTCGCCACGGCCCTCGACTCCGGCTCCCCGGCGTCCGACGCCGACCTCGCCGGCCTGGACCGTCGCACGGGCCGCTTCGCGAACCTGTGGGGGCAGACCGACGTCGTCCGGCTCGGCCAGGACCTGTGGCTGCTCGACCCGCGCCGGGAGGACCCGCTGGCAGGGGCGGAGCGGCTCGTCGCGGACGGCGAGGACCTGCGGCTGCCCGCCCTGCCCGGCTTCGGGGCTCCCGGTGAGCTGGTCGAGGTGCTCCCCGGCGACGACGGGCGCCCCGCGGGCGTCGTCGTCGGCGGGCTGACGTCCTGGCGTGCGGACGACTACGAGCACGAGCGGAGGGCCCAGCTCGCGGCGCTCGACGCGCGGCGAGCGGGGTGACCGGTCAGGGCTCGGGGAACGTCGGCGTGATCGGCTCCAGGCGGGGCGCGGGCGACGGCCTGGGCTCGTCGAAGGTCTCGACCTCCACGGTCTCCGGCGCGAGCAGCCGGGCGACGGCGTCCTCGAGGTTGGTGCGGATCGCGGCGACGAGCCCCTCGGCGTCGCGCGCCTCGAACCGCTCGACGAGCTCGACGTGCGACTCGGCGGCGTCCTTGCGCACCGCGTAGTCCTCGCTGAGCGTGAAGCTCGCGATGCGCACCTCGACGATGAGGGTGGTCATCCACCGCAGCAGCCACGGGTTGCCGGCCGCGGCGACGAGCGACCAGTGCACGTTGAGGTCGGCGTCGCCCACCCGGCGGGCGTCCTCGCTGCGCTCGGCGGCGACGAGGGAGTCGTGCGCGGCGCGGACGGCCGCGACCTGCGCGGGCGTGGCACGGTCGACGGCGAGCGGCGCGGCCGACGTCTCCACCACGGCGCGCGCCTCGTACAGCGCCCGGACCCGGTCGGCGTCGATCCGCACGACGCTGAGCCCCCGGCCGGGGGTCGACCGCAGCAGCCCTTCCTGGACGAGCCGTTGCGCGGCCTCGCGGAAGGGCCCGCGGCTCACGCCGAGCTGGCTCGACATCTCGACCTCGCGGATCGGCGACCCCACCGGCAGCGCCCCCGAGTAGACGGCGTTGCGCAGCTCGACGGTGATGAGGTCGACCGTCGACGGTCGCGTCACCGGCGACAGGAACGGTGCGCTGCCGACAGGGACCCGTGACGACGGGGTCATCTGCTCTCCTTCCACGTGGCCGGGGACCGTCCCGACGGGACGCATCATCCCCCGAACCGGCCCTCGGGCCAGATCGTGACCCTCTTGTGACCATGCCATGACTGGGTTCTGGGGCTCCAGGGACGCCCTCCGACGTGTCGGACGGCGAGCCTGCACCGAGCTGACCTGCGACGACGCCGGGCAGGGCGCACCGAAGCCTCGATCCCTCGCCGATTGTAGACAATCCGACATGTGGATACATAGATTGTCGTCACGTCGGCATCGCGGCTACCGTGTCGCACCGTCCAGACCCACAAGCCCGGTGCGACCTCGCCCGGGCACGGAAGGGAGACACACCGTGTCGTCCACCAGGACCACGAAGCGCCGCCGGGCGTTCCTCGCCGCCGGCTCCGTCCTCACCTTGACCGCCCTCGTCGCCTGCTCGCGCACCGAGCCGGGCACCGGAGCCCCCGCGGGCGAGAGCGACACTCTCGCCGGGCTGCAGGACGAGGGCAGCATCACCGTCGCGTTCAACGGCGAGAAGCCCTACAGCTTCGAGGGGGACGACGGCGAGCTCGACGGCGCCACCGTCGCCCTCGACAAGAAGATCTTCGGGGAGCTCGGCATCGACACCGTCGAGGGCACCTTCACCGAGTGGAACTCGCTCATCCCCGGCCTCAACGCCGACCGCTACGACGCGGTCAGCGCAGGGATGTCGATCCTTCCGGAGCGTTGCGAGCAGGCCGCGTTCGCCGAGCCGACGATCATGTACACCACCGCGTTCCTCGTGCCGAAGGGCAACCCGGACAAGCTCAGCGACTGGCAGTCCGTGGAGGGCTCGGGCCTCACCCTCGCCGTGACGAGCGGCGCGATCGAGGCGGGCTACGCCGAGAAGACGGGGGTCAAGACGATCGAGGTCGGCAGCCCGCAGGACGGCCTCGACGCCGTGACGACCGGACGCGCCGACGCGTTCACCCTCACCGGCATCTCGCTGCGCGCCCTGGCCGAGAGCACGGACAAGCCCGTCGAGGTCACCGACGCCTTCGTCGCGACGATCGACGGCGAGCCGCAGATCGGCGCAGGCTCCGAGGTCTTCCGCAAGAACGACAGCAGCCTGCTGGACGCCTACAACGAGAAGCTCAAGCCGATCCTCGCCGACAAGGACGCCTGGCTCGACGTCATGGGGCCGTACGGCTTCACCGAGGCGGAGTACCCGCCGCCGGGCCTCACCGCCGAGATGCTCTGCGACCCGGACGCCGACCTCAAGAAGATCGCGGACGAGATCGGCCTGGAGTCCTGACGCCGCATGTCCGATGATCTCCAGACCCTCGTCGACCGGCTGCCCGCCCTGGGCGACGCGGTGCTCGTCACGCTGGAGCTGACCCTCGGCGGCGCGGTGCTGGCGCTGGTCGTCGCCCTCGTGCTCGGGTTCGGCTCGCGCACCCGGACCCTGTGGGTGCGCGGGCCGTCGCGGTTCGTCGTCGAGTTCTTCCGCGGCACGTCCCTCGTCGTCCAGATCTTCTGGATCTTCTACGTGCTGCCGGTGCTCGGCTTCAAGATGGAGGCCCTCGTGGTCGGCATCGTCGCTCTCGGCCTCAACTACGGCGCCTACGGCGCGGAGGTGGTGCGCGGCTCGATCGCGTCCGTGCCGCAGGGCCAGTGGGAAGCAGCCGTCGCGCTGAACATGAGCTGGTTCCACCGCGTGCGGCGCGTCATCTTCCCGCAGGCGTGGGCGCTGATGATCCCGATGCTCGCCAACCTGCTCATCCAGCTCCTCAAGGGGTCGGCGCTCGCGTACTACATCACGCTGCACGACCTGAACTTCTGGACGGTCCAGCTCCGGCGCGCCACCAGCGACACGGTGTTCAGCTACGCCGCCGGCCTGATCGTGTACTTCGTCATCGCCTACCTGCTGACCTGGGGGATGAACCTCCTGGAGGAGCGCGCCAAGCGCCGCCTCGGCCGGGGCACCCGGCCCACCGTGGGTGAGGCGCTCGGCCTCAAGCCGGGCCGGCTGCGGGTCACGTCCCAGCAGCGGCCGACCGACACTGCCGGCGTCGCGATGGGGGCAGCCCGATGACCGAGACCACCATCTGGAACTGGGACCGCGCCTGGGAGGTGCTCCCCGACCTCCTCGCCGGCCTGCGGATCACCGTGCTCGCCACGGTGGTCGGCATGGTGATCGCCGCCGTCCTTGGCCTGTTCATCGCCCTGGCGCTGCGGGCGTCGACCCGCTGGGGCACCGCCCCGCTGCGGCTGGTGGTCGACTTCATCAGGATGACGCCGCTGCTGGTGCAGCTGGTGTTCGTCTACCTGCTGTCGCCGCCGCAGATCCCCGCGCTCGCCATCGGGTGCGTCGTGCTCGGCATCCACTACGCCACCTACATGTCCGAGGTGTACCGCGCCGGGATCGAGGCCGTGCCGCAGGGCCAGTGGGAGGCCGCCGTGGCGCTGAACCTGCCCCGCGCCCGCACCTGGGGCGCCGTCATCCTGCCCCAGGCGGTCCGCAACACCCTGCCCGGCCTGGGCAACTACGCGATCTCCATGTTCAAGGAGACGCCCTTCCTGTTCGCCATCTCCGTGGTGGAGATGTACCAGGCGGCGCAGAGCTTCGGCGCGAACACCTTCTCGTACATCGAACCGCTGACCATGGTGGGGCTGCTGTTCCTCATCGTGAGCTACCCGACGTCGCTGCTCGTGCGACGGATGGAGACCCGCCTTGCCTGACCTCGCCACCTCCGCAGGGAGCCAGACCATGACCGCACCGGAGACGACCGCCGCCGGCGGCGTCACGCCTGCCATCGAGTTCCGCGACGTCGTCAAGCGCTTCGGCGACAACGTGGTGCTCGACGGCCTGAACTTCTCCGTCGCGCAGGGGGACCGCGTCACCCTGATCGGCCCGTCGGGCTCCGGCAAGACGACGATCCTGCGCCTGCTCATGACCCTCGAGGAGGCGAACGGCGGGCTCATCCTCATCGACGGCGACCCCTACACGCACGAGTACAAGGGCGAGAAGTGGGTCGAGATCTCGGAGAAGCGCCGCCGCGTGGTGCGCAACCGGGTGGGGATGGTGTTCCAGCAGTTCAACCTGTTCCCGAACATGACGGTGCTGGAGAACATCATCGAGGCGCCCGTGCACGTGCTCGGGCGGTCGAAGGACGAGGCGGTCGCCCGTGCCGAGCAGCTGCTCGAGCAGGTCGGCATGTCGGACAAGCGCGACGCCCGCTGCACCCAGCTCTCCGGTGGTCAGCAGCAGCGCGTGGCGATCGCGCGCGCGCTCGCGATGGACCCGGAGATCCTGCTCCTCGACGAGGTCACGTCCGCCCTGGACCCGGAGATCGTCGCCGACGTGCTCGGCGTGCTCCGCGAGATCGCCCGCACCACGGACATCACGATGCTGCTCGTGACGCACGAGATGCAGTTCGCCCGTGAGGTGTCGAACCGCGTGCTGATGTTCGACCACGGGCGGATCGTCGAGGAGGCGGACCCCGAGACGATGTTCACCAGCCCCAGGAACGAGCGCACCCAGGAGTTCCTCAAGGCCGTGCTCGGACACTGACCTGGCACCTGAGAAGTCGCGGCACCCGAGTCGCGCCGCCGGGCGCCGAACAGGCGGTTGTGCACGCTCTGACGCGTCAGAGC
>NZ_JBHUWC010000192.1:0-7778 GCF_042670225.1 Isoptericola sp. NPDC057191
GGACACCCATTCACGAAAGGCCCACCCCACACGGGGTGGGCCTTTCGCATACCCCCACACCACACCACCCCCACACCGAGAACCCCGGGCCGTCGCCCACACGCCCGCACACGCGCACACCGCCAGGCAACGCCGCCACAGCGGCCAGACGCACGGTCGCGTCCACGCTTGCGGGTGACGGCTCGCACGCCCCGACCGGACCTGGCGCGGCTCGAGGAGCGCCCTGCGTCGGAGCCTGGCTGTCGACGTGGACGCCGGCAGTCCTACCGGCCGCTCATCCGCCTGCCTGCCCTGCTCGCGGGTCCCTGACCAGGGGCCGACCATGGGATGCACCGGCGCCTGCGCGAGGCCCGTCATCGACGCGTCTCGCCGGGCGGCGGAGTGAGCGGGGACTCACTTGACATGCTGCGCCGTCGAGGGTGAGACTTCACTGAACGGAAACCCGCTTCCGGTGGGTGGAATAGTCCGAAGGAGGATCGCTCGATGACGAGTGCTGGTCTCGAGGCGTTCAACGCGGCGGACGCGGACGTCGCCCGCGCGCGGGTGCTGTCCTGCGCAGCGGTGGCCCGGTGGGCCGACGAGGTCGTCGCCGGCCGTCCATATGCGAGCACCGAGGACGCCCTCGCGGCAGCTCGTGCGGTGGCCGAGCCGTGGAGCGAGGCGGAGATCGACTCCGCCCTGGCGCGGCACCCACGCATCGGTGAGCGGGCGTCCGGGGACGACGCGGACGCAGCCCACTCGCGGCGTGAGCAGGCCGGTCTCGGGGACCTCTCGGGGTCGGTGGAGGATCGGTTGCGCGCGGGGAACCGTGCGTACGAGGAGCGGTTCGGCCACGTCTTCCTCATCCGCGCCGCGGGCCGTAGCGCCGAGGAGATCCTCTGCTCGCTCGAGGAGCGCCTCGGGAACGACGCTGCCACGGAGCGCAGGATCGCCGGCCAGCAGCTGCGCGAGATCGCGTTGCTGCGGCTGGAAGGAGTGCTGTCATGACCTCGCACATCACCACGCACGTCCTGGACGCCGTGTCGGGGCTGCCGGCCGCCGGTGTCGCCGTCTCCCTGTGGAGCGTCGGTCCGGACGCGGCGGAGCGGATCGCGGACGCGACGACCGACGCGGACGGCCGCGTCAAGAATCTGGGCCCCGAGGCTCTCGCGCCCGGCACCTACCGCGTCACGTTCGCGACCGGCGAGTACTTCGCCGCGCAGGGCACCCCCACCTTCTATCCCTCGATCTCCATCGACTTCACCGTCGAGGCCGGGCGGGACCACTACCACGTGCCCTGCCTGCTGAGCCCGTTCGCGTACTCCACGTACCGCGGGAGCTGACGGGTCCTTCGGCCCGCACCACCGGCCGCGGCAGAGGCGCCGTGGCCTGCGTCATCGTCATAGGAGACGTGCCTGACCGCCCTGGGGCGGCCGGGACAACGCAACAACAGATGAAGGAGTCTGCAAGATGACTGCCACCGCCACCGACACCCAGGCCGCCACGGGCACGATCGTGCTGGGCGACAACCAGTACGGCAAGGCCGAGGTCCGCGTGATGAAGGTCGACCGCGACCAGGCGCGCCATCGCATCACCGAACTGTCCGTGACCTCGCAGCTGCGCGGGGACTTCTCGGCCGCCCACATCGACGGCGACCAGGGGCGCGTGGTCCCGACGGACACCCAGAAGAACACGGTCTTCGCGCTCGCCAAGGAGGGCATCCCGTCGCCGGAGGAGTTCGCCCTCCGCCTCGGCGAGCACTTCGTCTCCAGCTTCGAGTGGATCGAGGGGGGCCGCTGGGAGGCGAAGGAGTACACCTGGGAGCACATCCCGTCCTCGCTGACGAACAACGTCACGGACGGCGAGCACGACCACGCCTTCGTCAAGGGCGGCACGGAGACGCGCACCACCGTCGTGCAGCGCGACGGGGACGAGGTGTTCGTCGTCTCGGGCCTCGAGGACCTCAAGGTGCTGAAGTCCACGGGCTCGGAGTTCCACGGGTTCCCCAAGGACCGCTTCACCACGCTGCAGGAGACCACCGACCGGATCCTCGCGACGTCGGTCACCGCCCGGTGGCGCTACACCTCCCTCGACATCGACTTCAACGCCGTCTACGACGACGTGCGGCGCATCCTGCTCGAGACCTTCGCGGACGTGCACTCGCTCGCGCTGCAGCAGTCCCTGTTCCAGATGGGCAAGAAGGTGCTGGAGGCGCACCCGGAGATCGGCGAGATCAAGTTCTCGATGCCGAACCTGCACCACTTCGTCGTCGACTTCGAGCCCTTCGGCATGGAGAACCCGAACGAGGTCTTCTACGTCGCCGACCGTCCCTACGGCAAGATCGAGGCGGAGGTGAAGCGGGACGGCGCCGCCTCGGAGCCGCGCGCGTGGGCCACGGTCACGGGATTCTGCTGACCCGGACACTGCGGATCAGCGAGGCACCGTGCAGTCGGTTCGAAGGAGCATCGAGATGAGCACGACGACGACCGGGCGGACGACGTCGGTCGGGGCGCCCGCAGCGGGCCGGCCGGAGGACGAGCGCTACTCGCTCGGCAAGACGTTCCTCTACGGCCTGCAGCACATCATGACGATGTACGGCGGCGTGATCGCGCCGCCGATCATCGTCGGCCAGGCGGCCGGCCTCGACGGGACGCAGATCGGTCTGCTCGTCTCGGCCGCGCTGCTCGTCAGCGGCCTGGCCACCGCGCTCCAGACGCTGGGCATCCGCTTCTTCGGCTCCCAGCTCCCGCTGGTCCAGGGCATCTCGTTCGCCACCGTGTCCACGATGGTCGCGGTGGCGAGCGGAGACGGCGGCCTGCCGGCCGTCTTCGGCGCGATCCTCGTCGCCGCCGCCATCGGTCTGGCGATCAGCCCGTTCTTCGCGCAGGTCGTCCGGTTCTTCCCGCCGGTCGTGACGGGCACGATCATCACGATCATCGGGATCTCGCTGCTGCCCACGGCAGCCGGCTGGATGATGGGCGGGGACGAGGACGCAGCCGACTGGGGCTCCGTCCCGAACGTTCTGCTCGCCCTCGGCACGCTGGTCGTGGTGCTCGTGCTCAGCAGGTTCCTGCAGGGCACGATCTCCCGGTTGTCCATCCTGTTCGGGCTCGTGATCGGCACGGTCGCCGCCGTGCCCTTGGGGCTCGCGGACTTCTCGGGCGTGCGCCAGGGGGCCGTCTTCGAGCTGCCCACCCCGTTCGCCTTCGGGGCGCCCGTCTTCCAGGTCGGCGCCATCCTCTCGATGACGATCGTGATCCTGGTGATCATGACCGAGACCACCGCCGACCTCATCGCCATCGGCGAGGTGCTCGACACCAAGGTGGACGCGAGGCGCGTGGGCGACGGCCTGCGGGCCGACATGGCGGCCACCCTGGTGGCGCCCCTGCTCAACTCGTTCCCCGCATCCGCGTTCGCGCAGAACGTGGGCCTCGTCGCGATCACCGGCATCCGCTCGCGGTTCGCCGTCGCGGCCGGGGGCGCCGTGCTGTTCGTGCTGGGACTGTTCCCAGTGCTGGGCCGTGTCGTCGCGGCGATCCCGTCACCCGTGCTGGGTGGCGCCGGCATCGTCCTGTTCGGGTCCGTGGCCGTGTCGGGCATCCGCACCCTGTCGCGCGTCGAGTACGAGGGCAACCTCAACCTCACGCTCGTCGCCGTGGCACTCGGCTTCGGGATCATCCCGATCGCCGTCCCCGACTTCTACGACCAGTTCCCGACCTGGGTGGGCATGGTCTTCCACTCGGGCATCGCGGCCGCGGCGGTCGTGTCGGTGCTGCTGAACCTCGTCTTCAACGAGGTCCGGTGGGGGCGGCGGAGCAAGGACCCCTCGGTGTTCACGGCAGGGTCCTCGGCGCGCCTCGTCGTCACCGAGGAGCAGGAGCAGCGGCGCGCGGAGTACTTCGCGCGGGTCGACGCCGAGCACCGGGCGGCGCGCCGCGCCCGGCTCAACGCCGACGTGCACGCGCGGGTCCGCCACGGGCACGGGCGGCGCTCGGGGAGCCTCTCGGCCATCGACCTCGACGCCGACGGCGTGCCCGACGTCCTGCAGGTCCGCGAGGGCGCCCGTGCGGCGGTCGCCCGTCCGCAGCTGGTGCACGCGGGGGCCGCCGCCCCGGGGGACGGGTGAGCGCCGTGCGCCGGCGCGCGCCGTCACGCCGCGGAGAGCAGCTCCTTGGAGATGGTCTCGGCGACCTCGTGCAGCAGGGGGAGCGCGGCCTCGCCGAACTCGTACGTGACCCGGGCTGCCGGCCCGGACACGGACAGCGCGGTCGGGGTAGGGGCGCCCTTCACCGGCACGGCGAAGCACCGCACGCCGATCTCCTGCTCGCCGTCGTCCACGGCGTACCCCTGCTCGCGGATGGTGCCGAGCTCCTTGAGGAGGTCGTCGACGTCGGTGATCGACAGGTCGGTCGCCGGCGGCATCCCGACCCGGCCGACGATGTCGCGGACCGTCTGGTCCGGCAGCTCGGCGAGCACCATCTTGCCGACGCCGGTGCAGTGGGTGTAGACGCGGCGTCCCACCTCGGTGAACATCCGCATCGAGTACGACGACGAGGCCTGCGCCACGTAGACCACCATGTCGCGGTCGATCATCGCGAGGTTGGCGCTCTCCCCGAGCTCACGGGCCAGCCGCTCCAGGTGGGGGCGGGCGCTGGCGCCGAGCTGGCGGCCCGCGCTCTCGCCCAGCCGGATCAGGCGCGGGCCGAGGGTGTACCGGCGAGAGGGGAGCTGACGGGCGTAGCCGCGGCCCACGAGCGTCCGCATCAACCGGTGGATCGTCGGGAGCGGGAGGCCGGCGGCAGCCGCCAGCTCGCTCAACGCGGCGTCGCCGCCCAGGTCGGTCATGATCTCGAGCAGGTCGATCGCCCGGTCCACCGACTGGACTCCGGTGCCGTTCGCCATGGTCAGGTCCCCCTCCGCAAAGTCTGCTGACACCGTTCCCGGTACCAGAAACCATCGTTCCACATCTCGAAACTTCATGTCATCAGCTCCTCGAAAGGAAACCCAGGCCATGGCGATGCCCAGCCCCAGCTACACGATCACCCTCCGCGTCGAGGCGCCGGCGACCCAGCGCGCGACGAGCGAGATCGTCCACGAGATCGCCGCGGCCGGAGGTTCGGTCATGGGGGTCGACATCGCCCAGTCGCACGCCGACACGATCGTCGTCGACGTCACCTGCGACACCGTCGACGCCGAGCACGGCGAGCGGATCGTCGCGGCCCTCGACGCCCTCGACGGCGTCCGCGTGCTCAAGATGTCGGACTCGACGTTCCTCATGCACCTCGGCGGCAAGATCTCCGTGACGCCGAAGGTACCGCTCAAGACCCGTCGCGACCTGTCGCGCGCATACACGCCCGGCGTGGCCCGGGTCTGCCTCGCGATCGCGGACCGCCCGGAGGACGCGCGCCGGCTGACCATCAAGCGCAACACGGTCGCGGTGGTCACCGACGGCACCGCCGTCCTCGGGCTCGGGGACATCGGCCCTCAGGCCGCGATGCCGGTCATGGAGGGCAAGGCGGCGCTGTTCAAGCAGTTCGCGGACGTCGACGCCTGGCCCATCGCCCTCGACACGACCGACACCGAGGAGATCATCCGCACCGTGAAGGCGATCGCGCCCGGCTTCGGGGGCGTGAACCTCGAGGACATCTCCGCGCCGCGCTGCTTCGAGATCGAGAAGCGTCTGCGCGAGGAGCTCGACATCCCCGTGTTCCACGACGACCAGCACGGCACCGCCATCGTGGTGCTCGCGGCGCTCATCAACGCGCTCAAGGTGGTCGGCAAGAAGATCGAGGACGTGCGCATCGCGGTCTCCGGCGTCGGCGCCGCGGGCTCCGCCATCATCCGGCTGCTCCTCGCCCAGGGGGCCCGGGACATCATCGGCTTCGACCGGCACGGCGCGCTCACCTCCGAGTCGGCGCACGGCGACGAGAACCGCGCCTGGATCGTGGAGCACACCAACCCGTCGGGCTTCACCGGAACCCTCAAGGAAGGGCTCGTCGGCGCGGACGTCTTCGTCGGGGTGTCGGCGGGCAACATCCTCACGGGCCCGGACGTCGCGACGATGAACGACGGCGCGATCGTCTTCGCGCTCGCGAACCCGACGCCCGAGGTCGACCCCATCGCCGCCGGCGAGACGGCCGCCGTCGTCGCGACGGGGCGCAGCGACTACCCGAACCAGATCAACAACGTGCTCGCCTTCCCGGGCCTGTTCCGCGGCCTGCTCGACGCGGGCGCCACCCTGATCACCGACGAGATGCTCCGGGTGGCGGCCGTCGCGATCTCCTCGGTCGTGAGCGAGGACGAGCTCAACCCCGCGTTCATCATCCCCGGCGTGTTCGACAGCCGGGTGGCAGAGGCGGTCGCCGACGCCGTCCGGACCGAGGGCCTCAAGGAGGTCTCCGTGGCCGAGCACCGCGCCGAGGACGCCGAGCACCTGGCCCAGCACCTCGGCCGCGCCCTGCAGCCGGGCGTGCACCCGGGCGCCGTCCCGGCGGTGGCCCGATGAAGGTCTCGCTCGACCAGGCGGCGCTCGGCGAGATCGAGCGGCGGCTCGCCGCGCACGACGCGCACCTCGACCAGGCGTACCCGGGCGACGACGGCTCGCGGCAGCCCGTGCACACCGTGTACGTCCCGGCGCACCGGTACACGGCCGGCCTGGCGCAGGACTGGGGCGCCCAGGCGTGGGCCGCCGTCGAGGCGCAGGGGACGGAGGCGCTGCTGGACGCGGTCGGCGTGCGGGCGGACCTGCGCGACGCGGTCGCGGCCCAGGTGGAGCGCAAGCTCGCCACCGAGCCGGTCGAGGACCTGCGCATCGACCTCGAGGACGGGTACGGGACCCATCCGGACGCGGCCGAGGACGAGGTGACCGCCGCGGCGGCCGCGGCCCTGCGGGCCGAGCTGGACGCGGGGCGGGCGACCCCGTTCGTGGGCATCCGGTTCAAGTGCTTCGAGCGGCCCACGCGGGCGCGGGCGCTGCGCACGCTCGACGTCTTCGTGAGCACCCTCGCGGCGTCCGGGGACCTCCCGGCGGGCCTCGTGCTCACCCTGCCGAAGGTGACCGCCGTCGCGCAGGTCGAGGCGATGGTCGCCGTGTGCGAGCGCCTGGAGGACGCGAACGGGCTCCCTGCCGGCCGGCTGCGGTTCGAGGTCCAGGTGGAGACGCCGCAGTCGATCCTCGACGCCGCGGGCACCGTCACCGTGGCCCGGATGATCCACGCCGGCGGCGGCCGGGTCAGCGGCCTGCACTACGGCACGTACGACTACTCGGCGTCGCTCGGCATCTCCGCGGCGTACCAGTCGATGGAGCACCCGGCCGCCGACCTCGCCAAGGAGGTCATGCAGCTCGCGGCCGCGGGGACGGGCGTGCGCCTGTCCGACGGCTCGACGAACGTGCTGCCCGTCGGCGACGGCGCGCAGGTGCGCGCCGCCTGGGCGAACCACGGGCGCCTGGTGCGCCGCTCGCTGGAGCGCGGGTTCTACCAGGGCTGGGACCTGCAC
Source organism: Isoptericola sp. NPDC057191 (assembly GCF_042670225.1). Classification (NCBI taxonomy): domain Bacteria; kingdom Bacillati; phylum Actinomycetota; class Actinomycetes; order Micrococcales; family Promicromonosporaceae; genus Isoptericola; species Isoptericola sp. NPDC057191. The sequence continues at coordinate 7,477 of NZ_JBHUWC010000192.1, forward strand.
CCGGCTCAGCTCCCCAGCCGGTTCGCCGCCACCTACGCGTTCTACCGGGAGGGTCTCGACCCCGCGGCGGAGCGGCTGTCGAACTACGTGCACCAGGTGGAGGGGGCCGTCCTCGACGAGCCCGCCACCGCCACGGCCCTCGCGTGGTTCCTCAAGCGCGGTCTCGACTGCGGTGCCCTCGGTGCCGACGAGATCGTCGCGCGCGCGGGGCTGCAGCCCGCGGAGCTCACGGCGATGGTGACGCGACCCCTCGGCGGCTGAGCGCCCGGGCAGCCCTGGAGCTCGCCACGACGGCCCGGCAG
>NZ_JBHUWC010000193.1:0-7603 GCF_042670225.1 Isoptericola sp. NPDC057191
GAGACGGGCCCCGTCTCGAAGGCGTCAGAGGTTGGGCGCGGTCTCCGGGTGCTGGGCGTCGTAGTCCGCGCGCTCACGGTCGATGCGACCGCCGAGGCGCAGCGCCACGACCCACATGGCGACGAACACCACGCCGACGACGAACATCATCGGCAGCAGGAGCCCCGTCGCCAGCACCGGGACCTGCACGACCGACCCCGCGTAGTACCCCAGCGGCGTGCCGACCATGCGGGACATCACCAGCAGCACCACGAAGAGCAGGCCGACGACGGTCCACAGCGCCACCGGCGACTCGATGACCAGCGGTCCGCGCTCGTAGCCGGAGTTGCGCAACCCGTAGAGGGCCACGCCCGCGAACAGCACCACGAACGCCTCCAGCTGCAGCATCATCGACGTGAACTGCACCTTGGCGGGCTTGCGGGGCTTGATGCGGTCCCCCGGGCGGGGGCGGTCGTCCTTGCTCACGACCCCACGATATCCGCGCGCTCGCGGGTCGCGGGACCGTCGGGACCGGAGCCGGCCTCCGCCGCTGCCGCGTCGCCCGCGATCCCGACCTCGTCCACGACCACGTCACCGGCCACGTCACCGGCCACGTCACCGGCCACGTCCCCGGCCGCGACGGCCTTGGCCGGGTCGGTCACCGCCTCGCCGCGCGCCACCATGCCGGCGACGTCGGAGAGCTTGATCACCGGCAGGAAGATCGCGAGCACCAGGCCCAGCACGATGAGGGGCAGGAGGTACCAGAACGACGGCGCCAGGGCGTCGGCGTACGCGTCGATGACGCCCGACTTGAAGGGCTCGGGCAGGCTCTGCACGAGCGCCGGGGTGAGCCCGGCCTCGCCCGAGCCCGCCGCCCCGGCAGGCGCGCCCGCGAAGACGTCCGTGAGGTTGTCCGTGAGGCGCGAGGTGAAGATGGTCGTGAACAGCGCGGAACCGACGGCCGCGCCGATCTCGCGGAAGAAGTTGTTCGCCGACGTCGCGGTCCCGAGCTCGCGCGGGTCCACGGCGTTCTGCACCGCGAGGATGATCGTCTGCATGACGAGGCCCATGCCGGCGCCGAGCGCGAAGATCATCGCCCCGAACAGCCACATGGACATGTCCCCCGACAGGGTGGTCAGCCACACCATCGCGAGCCCGACGATGGCCAGGCCCGCCACCGGGAACACCTTGTAGCGCCCGGTCTTCGAGATGGCGATGCCGGACGCGATCGAGGTCAGCATCATGCCGGCCATCATCGGGAGCATCAGCCAGCCGGACTCGGTCACGCCCGCACCGGTCGACATCTGCAGGAACGACGGGAGCAGCGCCATGGCCGAGAACATGCCCATGCCGAGCACCAGGCCGATGAGCGTGGTGATGGTGAACGTGCGGTTCTTGAACAGGCGCAGCGGGATGAGCGGCTCCGCGACCCGCGTCTCCACCACGATGAAGGCCGCGACGGCCAGCAGGGTCACGACGACGAGGCCCGACAGGCGCCAGTCGCTCCAGTCGTAGCCCTTCGACGAGAGCGACTTCCAGCTCGTGACGAGCACGATCCCGGTCGTGGCGACCGCCATCGTGACGATGCCGGCCCAGTCCACGGGCCGCGAGGAGCGGTGCGACGGCAGCTTGAGCGAGAACCACGCGATGGCGAAGGCGATGATGCCGATGGGGATGTTCAGCCAGAACGTCCAGCGCCAGCCGGGACCCTCGGTGAGCCAGCCCCCCAGGAGCGGGCCGAGCACCGCGGAGATGCCGAAGAGGGCACCCAGCGGACCCATGTACTTGCCGCGCTCGGAGGCGGGCACGATGTCGGCGATGATCGACTGCGACAGGATCATCAGACCGCCGCCGCCGAGGCCCTGCACGGCGCGCCAGAGGACGAGCTCGGGCATGTTCTGCGCGAACCCGGCGCCGGCGGACGCGAGCGTGAACAGGCCGATCGCGACGAGGAACGGCCAGCGCCGCCCGTACAGGTCGCCGAACTTGCCGTACAGCGGCATGCCGATGGCGACGGCGAGGATGTAGGCCGTGATGACCCACCCCTGGTGCTCGACGCCGTTGAGCTCACCGACGATCGTGGGCATCGCGGTGCCGACGATCGTCTGGTCGAGGGAGGACAGGAACATCGACGCCATCAGGGCGCCGAAGATCAGCCAGACGGTGCGCTGCGTCAGGACGACGAGCGGCTTGTCCGGCGCGGTAGGAGCGGCATGGCTCATGGGACACCTCGGATCGGTGGCGCGCGGGGCGCCGGGTAGTGACGGAGCTGGGGGAGGTCGTGGGGCGTGGCCGGGGTCAGGCCGTGAGGATCGCGGCGAGCCGGGCGAGGACGTGCGGCACGCGGTCGCCGACCTCGCCCGTGTGGTCGGTGCGGACCCAGTCGTCCATGGCCGCGCGGGTGACGACGAAGACGACCATGGCGCACATCTCCGGGTCGGCGGGCAGGGGGACGGCCTGGTGCCGTCGCTCGAACAGCGCGACCACCTGGGCCTTGTGGCGTTCGAACCAGGCGAAGTGCCGGCCGAGCAGGCGGGGCTCGCGCTGGAGGATCTCCAGCATCTGCTCTCCCTGGTGCTTCCCCGGTCCGGCGAAGGCGTCGAGCATCGACCGGACGAGCACCTCGAGGTCCGCGGTCAGGCGCCCGTCGGGGCCGCCGGCCGCGAAGGCCTCGCGGACCTCGGCGCCCAGCTCGAACGAGCCCTGGCCGAGCACGGCGTCGTCCTTCGACTCGAAGTAGTTGAAGAACGTGCGCGGCGAGATCTCGGCCGCCTCGGCGATCTCCTCCACGGTCACCGCGTCGAGCCCACGCTCGAGCACGAGGCGCTGGGCGGCGTCGACGATCGCGTCCGTGCGCGCGCGCTTCTTGCGCTCGCGCAGTCCGAGGTCACCGGTGGGAGGAGTCACCGGATAATGATGCACCCGCTGCAACATTGCACCAAGTGCAATGCCTGGTGATCGTCCTCACACCTCGCCGAAGCCACCCTCGATGAGCCCGGCCACGGTGGCGACCGCCTCCTGCGCGTCGGCGCCGCGGGCGGTCACCTCGACCTCGGTCCCGGCCGTCGTCCCGAGCGCCATGAGCTGCAGGACGCTCGTCGCGTCCACGCCCTGCACGGTGACCGGGCCGCCGAACGCGGCTGCCGCGCGGGCCACCACCGCCGCGGGACGGGCGTGCAGGCCCAGCGGGTTGCGGACGGCGACGCGCGCCGTCACCAGGTCGGCGGGCTCGGCCGGGGCCGGTGCGACGTCGCCGGCGGCAGGCACGGCTGGCACGGCAGGCACGGCTGGCACGGCAGGCACGGCTGGCGCGCCTGCCTCCTCCGCGGCCGCGAGCACCGCCTCGACGCTGCCGTCCTGCTGCGCCGCCACCGCCGCCGCCACGGCCCCCTCGACGAACGGCGCGTCGGCCAGGCGCACCCGGCCGGCCAGGTCGTCGTCCAGCTCCAGCGCCGTCTCGACGGTGAGCACGGCCGAGCCGAGGTCGGCCAGCACCACGACACCGTCGGCGCCCGGCAGCACGGTCGCGAGCGCCTCCTGCACGACCTCCAGGGACGTGCCCAGACCGCCATCGCCGTCCCCCGCCCCGCACGCCACGACGACGTCGGGGGCCATCTCGCGGGCCAGCTCGGCCGCCCCCTCGGCGAGCCGCGCGGAGTGGGAGACCAGCAGCAGCCCGACGGTCATTCCGGGTCCGCCCCCGCGCGGTCCACGCCGTCCACGCCGTCGAGCGCCGCGTCCAGCGCCGCACGCAGCAGCAGCGCCGTAGACCGGGCACCCGGGTCCTGGTGTCCCGCGCTGCGCTCGCCCAGGTAGGACGCACGGCCCTTGGTGGCCACGAGCGGCACCGTCGCGAGCGCCCCGGCGTCGGCCGCGTCCGCGGCGGCCCGCAGCACCCCGACCGGGTCCTGCCCGGCGTCCGCGGCTGCGGTGGCCGCCTCGACCGCCGGCGCGAGCGCGTCGACCATCGTCTTCTCCCCGACCTGGGCCTTGCCGCGCGACGTCACGCCCTCGAGCGCCGCCTCGAGCAGGACGACCACACCCGACTCGTCCACGCTCGGGCGGGCGGAGCGCTTCGCGGCCCGCAGGAACGCCGTCCCGTACAAGGGTCCGGACGCGCCGCCGACCTTGGACATCAGCGTGGTGGCCACCAGCATGAGCACGTCACCGACGTCCGCGCGCTCCGCGGTGCCCGGCTCGTCGAGCTTGGCGACGACCGCCTGGAACCCGCGGTTCAGGTTCTCCCCGTGGTCGCCGTCCCCGATCTGCCGGTCGAGCTCGGTGAGCTCGTCCTTCGCCCCTGCCACGACGTCGGCGGTGCGCCGCACCCAACGCTCCGCCCAAGCCACGTCGAGCCCCATCCCCGCACGCCTCCTCGCCTCGGGACGCTCGTCGGCGCCCGTCACCAGTGCAACGCCGCCGTGCGCACCGGCGCGTCCCACAGCTCCCGCAGCTCGTCGTCCAGCCGCAGCACCGTGATGGACGCGCCCTGCATCTCCAGCGACGTCACGTAGTTGCCCACGAGCGACCGGGAGACGGTGACGCCGCGCTCCTCGAGCAGCCCGCGCGCTCGACCATAGACGACGTAGAGCTCCGACAGCGGCGTGCCGCCCATCCCGTTGACGAACAGGAGGACGTCGTCACCGTCCGCCAGCCGCAGGTCCTCGACGACCGGGTCGAGCAGCCGGCGGGTGATCTCGGTGGCGCCGGCGAAGGGAATGCGGTGGCGGCCCGGCTCCCCGTGGATGCCGATGCCGATCTCGACCTCGTCGTCGGGCAGGTCGAAGGACGCCTTGCCCACGTGCGGCACCGTGCAGGCGCTGAGGGCCACCCCCATGCTCCGCACGTTCGCCACCACGCGGCCCGCGACCTCGGTGACCGCGCCGAGGTCGTCGCCGCGCGCCGCGGCCGCGCCCGCGATCTTCTCGACGCACACGGTGCCGGCCACGCCGCGGCGGCCGGCGGTGTACAGGGAGTCCTCGACCGCGACGTCGTCGTTCACGAGGATCGTCGTCACCTGCGACCCCTCGGCCTCGACGAGCTCCACCGCGGTCTCGAAGTTGAGCACGTCACCGGTGTAGTTCTTCACGACGGCGACGACCCCCGCGCCGGCGTCGGCGCCCAGGATCGCGGGGACGATCTGGTCCGGCGTGGGTGAGGTGAACACCGCGCCCGGGACGGCGGCGTCGAGCATCCCGTCGCCGACGAACCCGGCGTGCAGCGGCTCGTGGCCGGAGCCGCCGCCGCTGACCAGCCCGACCTTGCCGGCCACGGTTCCGCCGGCCCGCGACACGTAGACGGGCTCCGTGTGCACGTCGACGAGGTCGGCGTGCGCCAGGGCGAACCCCGCGAGCGAGTCGGTGACCGCGTCCGCGGGGTCGTCGAGCAGCTTCTTCATGTCCTGCCTCCTCGGCTCCCGGCCTGCCCAGCACCGAGGCGGCCTGCCCCCATCCAACACCCGGCGGCGGCGACCCGCAGCGTCCCGGCCCCCGCCCCGGCGACGTGGTGCAGGGGGTGGCGCGGGGGTCCTCAGCCCCGGCCGAGCAGGATCCGCGCGTCCGCGACGGTGATGACCGAACCCGTGACCAGGACGCCGCGTCCCGTGCCGACGCCGACGCGGTCGCCGCTCTCGGCGAGGTCCGCCGCGACCTGCAGCGCCTCGTCGAGGCGGGCCGTGGTGCGGACGCGGTCCTCGCCGAAGATCTCGCGAGCGACCTCCGCCAGGTCCTCGGGGTCCGCGGAGCGGTCCGAGGAGTTGCGGGTCAGCACCAGCTCGGTGAGCGCGGGCTCGAGGGTGGCCAGCAGGCCCTCCACGTCCTTGTCCGCCATGACGGCGACCACGCCGACCAGCTGCGGCAGGTCGAACTCCTCGTCGAGCGCGTCGACGAGCGCCTGCGCACCGTGCGGGTTGTGCGCCGCGTCGACCAGGACGGTCGGGCTGGAGCGCAGCACCTCGAGACGCCCCGGCACGACGACGTCCGCGAACGCGACCTCGACCACGCCGCCGTCGAGCGCGCGCCCGCCGAGGAACGCCTCGACCGCGGCCAGCGCCAGCAGCGCGTTGTGGGCCTGGTGCACGCCGTGCAGCGGGACGAGCACCTCGGTGTAGAGCCCGGCGGGCGTCCGGAGGTCCACGAGCTGACCGCCGACCGCCACCCGCCGCCCTGCGACCTCCAGCTCCAGGCCCTCGCGCAGCAGGTGCGCGGAGACCGCCGCCGCGCGCTCGCGCAGGATCTCCGCGACCACGGGCTCCTGCTCGGCGCTCACCACCGTGGCACCGTCCTTGATGATCCCGGACTTCTCCGTCGCGATCTCCGCGAGCGTCGAGCCGAGCCAGCGCTCGTGGTCGAGGCCGACGGGGGTGAGCACGGCGACCTCCCCGTCCACGACGTTGGTGGAGTCCCAGCGCCCGCCCATGCCGACCTCGATCACGGCGACGTCCACGGGGGCGTCCGCGAACGCGGCGACCGCCATCACGGTGAGCACCTCGAAGAAGCTCAGGCGAGGGCCGCCGGCCTCCTGCGACTCGCGGTCCACCACGCCGATGTAGGGCGCGACGTCCTCCCACACCTCGACGAACCGGGCGGCGCTGAGCGGCTCGCCGTCGACCTGGATGCGCTCGGTGACGCTGGTCAGGTGGGGCGACGTGAACAACCCCGTGCGCAGCCCGTGCTCGCGCACGAGGCGCTCGGTCATGCGCGCCGTCGACGACTTGCCGTTGGTGCCGGTGAGGTGGATCGCGCGGAAGGCGTGCTGCGGGTCGCCCAGCAGCTCGAGCACCCGCTGCACGCGCGCGAGCGTCGGGTCGATGTCGTGCTCCGGCGCGCGGGACATGATCTCGGCGTAGACCTCGCGCAACGACTCGGCGGCGACGGCGTCGTCGGCCGCCTGGCGGGCGGCCTGGCGCTCGGCCGCACGGGCCTTGCGCGCGGCGGACGAGGACTGGTGCTCAGCGTCGGGGGTCAGGTCAGAGGTCACGGTCCGAGGATAGGCGGTGCAGGCCGGCGCTCCTCCCCCGTGGGACCGGGGTCAGCGCGGCGCGAGCACGACGACCGGCGTCTCGCCGGCCCGGTGAGCCGCGAACCGGTCGACGTCGCCCCAGCCCCGGTGGCTCCCGACGAGGGCCCACAGCCGGTCGCGCTCCGGCCCCTGCGCCGCCGTCGCCCGGACGGGCCGCGCGCCGTCGACCGTGTCGACCTCGGCGTCGGGGTGCGCGCGCAGGTTGAGCCACCACGCGGGCGGCGGGTCTCCCCACCCGTTCATCGCCAGGGTGACGTACCGGCCGTCGTCCTCCACGTAGCCGAGGATCACGGCCCGTTCCTGGCCGGAGCGACGCCCGACGACGCGCAGGCGCAGCATGCCGAACCTGCCGCCGGGGGTCGGCCGGCGCAGCGGCCACCGCCCGCCGGTCAGCCGGTAGCCGGCACGCTGGAACGCCCACGCCGAGCGCACGAACCAGCGCGGCGGCACGAACGGGGGGCGGGCGTCGGGGGCGGGCGTCGCGTCCATGGCGGGGGGCTCCTCGCGGGGCGCCGGCGCCGGCGCGCCGGGCTGTCCTCAGGCTAGCCCGCCGCGCTGTCCCAGGCGCGCGGACGCGTGCCCTGCGCGAGGTCGGAGGGAACCT
>NZ_JBHUWC010000194.1:0-7503 GCF_042670225.1 Isoptericola sp. NPDC057191
GGACCGCGAACTGCCGCCGCGATCCTCCGGCGCCCTTTGACCTCGTGGACCGGGGCACGTATCGTCGCCGACGCCTGAAACGATTCAAGGACGACGTGCGGCACGGTGACGTGCCCAGCAGGGAAGGCAGGGTCGATGACGACACCGGGGACCACACCGACGACCACACCAGGGAACGGGACGCGCCCCGCGACGGCGGGCGCCCCGCTGCACGGGTACCGGGCCACCGTCGCGGTCGCGATTCCAACTACATCGAGGCGGGCTCGATCATCGCCCTGGCCACCAGCCTCACGCTGTGGCAGGAGCACTTCGGCCTCAGCAACCTCGCCGTGGGGCTCGCGGCCGCGCTGAGCGCCAACGCGTTCGGCGCGGCGGTGGGCGCCATGGTCGGGGGACCGCTCGGCGACCGGTACGGCCGCAAGTTCATCTACACCTACGACCTGCTGCTGTACATGCTCGGCACGGCGTTCATCGTCTTCGCCGCCGCCCCGTGGATGCTGTTCGTCGGCATCGTCCTCACCGGCATCGCGGTGGGTGCCGGCGTCCCCGTCGCCTGGACCTACATCGCCGAGGAGGCGCCCGACCACCAGCGGGCCCGGCACGTGGGCACCGCACAGCTCGCGTGGTCGCTCGGGCCGTTCGTCGGCTTCGTGCTCGCCACCGCGCTCGTGCCCCTCGGGCTGCTCGGCAGCCGGATCGTCTTCGCGCACCTGTTCGTCATCGCGTTCGTCACGTGGTGGGTGCGGCGCGGGCTCGCGGAGTCGGACGTCTGGAAGGAGTCGAACGCCAAGCAGATCGCCCTCGGCCGCAGGCGCCGCGGCTTCCGCGAGCTGGTCTCGCACCCGCAGAACGTCAAGGCGCTGCTGTTCCTCGTCGGCGTCTACGCCCTGTGGAACACGGTCGCGGGCCAGGCGGGCATCTTCATGCCCCGGGTGTACCAGACGGCCGGCGTCGAGAGCGCCGTCGCGCAGAACCTCCTGCAGGTGCTGGTCTGGGGCCTGACCTCCGCCGCGACCTTCTGGGGCTTCATGCGGTACGGCGACCGGGTGAGCCGCCGCCTGCTCTACGGCCTCGGCGCGATCCTGGCCGTGGCGGCCTGGATGATCCTGGCCTTCGTGCCGCACGTCTCCATGCCGCTGCTCGTCACCTACGCCGTGCTGTGGGGCGTGTCCGCCGGCATCGGTGCCCAGGCGTTCTACGCGCTGTGGACGGCGGAGCTGTTCGCCACGGCCTACCGGGCCTCGGCCCAGGGCGTGCTCTTCTTCGTGGCGCGCATCGCGGTGGGCCTGCTGAGCTACGTGTTCCCGACGATGCTCGCCGAGCGGGGCGTGCCGTTCGTGGGCGGCATCATGGTCGCGCTGCTCGTCGCCTCCCTCGTCATCGGCGTCGTCTGGACGCCGGACACCGCGGGCAAGAGCCTCAAGGCGATCGAGCGGGAGCGCTACGGCGCGGACCTCGACGACGCCGGCCTCGACGACGCCGAGCCGGCGGCCGCCCGCCGAGCCACCTGAGCAGCTGAGCCACCTGAGTACCTGAGCGGGGGCCTGAGCACGGAACTGAGCTCGGACCTGAGCACGGACGAGGGCCGGGCGACGCATGGTGTCGTCGCCCGGCCCTCGTGCCCTCGTGCAGGGCGCCGGAGGTCAGGCGCTGGTGGTGCGGTCCTTGAGGGCGGCGCCCTGCTCCTTGGCGAAGTCGCTCACGGTGCTCGTGACGTCCGAGACCTTGGCCTGGACGCGCGGGTCCTTCCAGGTCTCCGTCGCCCAGTTCTTCGCCTGGTCGAGCTTCTGCCGGCCCTTCTCGGTGCCGAACAGGTAGCCGAGCGCTGCTCCGACGACGAATGCGGGTCCTGCCTTCATGGGGCGAGCCTCCTGAGGGTCTCGTGCGGGTGCTGCCTTGGTCCGTGCCCACGACCGTAGGCACGTCACGGGATCCACGCACCTTGCGGCAGGTCCCCGACCTCCCCCTGGGGCGGCCCGGCTGGCACACTGGTGGCACCCCGCCGGACCTGCGGTGACGTCTCCACCGCGGCGCACCCGGGGCCGGCCGCCGACGAGGAAGGGTTACCTTCCTACACATCGCCCCGCGAACGTGGCTAGAGTGCTCGACAAGAGTTGTGATGGGGTTCACAAATCAACTCCGGCACCGTCGCCGGGGCGCTCGAGGGAGCGAGGTGAGAACGTGCGGGCAGGTCGTCTGGACGACGCTGACGTCATCGTGGTGGGTGCCGGTCCGGCCGGGACGTCCACCGCTCACTGGTGCGCCTCCGCCGGCCTCGACGTGCTCGTGCTCGACAAGGCGTCCTTCCCCCGGGACAAGGTCTGCGGCGACGGGCTCACGCCCCGCGCGGTCGGGGAGCTGGCCCGCATGGGCCTCGGCACCCGGGCCGAGGACGGGTGGATCCGCAACGAGGGCCTGCGCGTGGTGGCCGGGGCGCGCTCGTGGGAGCTGCCCTGGCCCGACCTGGACTCCTTCCCCGGCTATGGCATGGCGCGGTCCCGGATGTCTCTCGACCACCGCCTCGCGCAGCACGCGCAGGCCAGCGGCGCCAAGCTGCTGGAGCGCACCAAGGTGACCGCACCCCTGCGCGACGAGCAGGACGGCCGTGTCGTCGGCGTGCGGACCCAGCCCCTCGACGGCGACGGTCGCGCCGACGGCGCCGAGACCGTCTACCGGGCGCCCGTCGTGGTCGCCGCCGACGGCGTCTCCTCGCGCTTCGCGACCGGCCTCGGCGTCACGCGCCGCGACGACCGCCCGATCGGCACGGCGGTGCGCACGTACTTCCGCACGGAGGGGACGTCGCGGCACGAGGACGCGTGGATGGAGTCGCACCTCGAGCTCTGGGACGGCGCGCCGGGCGCGTCGAACCTCCTTCCCGGCTACGGCTGGATCTTCGCCCTCGGGGACGGCACGGCCAACGTCGGCCTCGGCTCGGTGAGCTCCACGCCCGCCCGGCAGTCCGCGGCCGGGCACGACTACCGCGGCATGATGCAGGCCTGGATGCGCAACGCCCCCGCCGAGTGGGGCTTCACGCCCGACAACCAGGTGGGCCCCGTCCGCGGAGCGGCCCTGCCGATGGGGTTCAACCGCAGCCCGCTCTACTCCGCGGGCGCGCTGCTGGTGGGTGACGCCGCGGGGATGGTCAGCCCGTTCAACGGCGAGGGCATCGCCTACGCCCTGCAGGCCGGGCGGGTCGCGGCCGACGCCATCGCGCAGGCCCGGACCCGCACCACCGACGACGCGCGGGAGCACACCCTCGCGTCCTACGCGGACCGCATGCGCGCCGACCTGGGCGGCTACTACACGTTGGGCCGCTGGTTCGTGCGGCTCATCGAGCACCCGCAGATCATGCGGCTGTGCGTGCGGTACGGGCTGCCGCGGCAGGTGGTCATGCGGTTCGTGCTCAAGCTGTTGTCCGACTGCTACGAGCCGCGGGGCGGTGACTGGGTGGACCGGGTCATCGCGGGGCTCACCAGGGTGGTCCCAGCGGCATGAGCGCACACGAGCACAAGGGAGTGGTCGAGATGCACGAGGCAGGTCCGAGCGCGACGGCGCGGACGGGGGCGGCACGATGACGAACCCGTACGTGCCGGTCCTCATGCTCATGGGCGTCGCCCTGGTCCTGGCCGTGGGCGGTGTGGCGGCGAGCGCCGTCATCGGCCCGAAGCGCTACAACCGGGCCAAGCTCGACGCGTACGAGTGCGGCATCGAGCCGACGCCGCACGCGGTCGGCGGCGGGCGCCTCCCGGTCAAGTACTACCTGGTCGCGATGACGTTCATCGTCTTCGACATCGAGGTGGTCTTCCTCTACCCGTGGGCGGTGGACTTCGCCGCGCTCGCCGGCTTCGGCCTGGTGGCGATGCTGTCGTTCCTCGCCCTCATCACCGTGCCCTTCGTCTACGAGTGGCGGCGGGGCGGCCTCAGCTGGGTGTAGCAGCACCCGCACGACCAGCACGACCAGCACCACCAGCACCACCCAGGACGACACGGCAAGACGGACGGCGACGGTGCCGGGCAGATCCGGCACCGATGCTCACGAAGGGGAGGGTTCATGGGCCTGGAAGAGGCTCCGTCGGGCTTCCTGCTCACGACGATCGAGGACCTGGCGGGCTACCTGCGCAAGGCGTCCGTGTGGCCGGTGACGTTCGGGCTGGCGTGCTGCGCCATCGAGATGATGGCGGCCGGCGCGTCGCGGTTCGACCTGTCCCGGTTCGGCATGGAGGTCTTCCGGGCGTCGCCGCGGCAGGCGGACCTCATGATCGTCGCGGGCCGGGTGAGCCAGAAGATGGCCCCGGTCGTGCGGCAGGTCTACGACCAGATGAGCGAGCCCAAGTGGGTGCTGTCCATGGGCGTGTGCGCCTCCAGCGGCGGCATGTTCAACAACTACGCGATCGTGCAGGGCGTGGACCACATCGTCCCGGTCGACGTGTACCTGCCCGGCTGCCCGCCGCGCCCGGAGATGCTCATCAACGCGATCCTCGCGCTGCACCAGCACATCCAGGACTCGCCGCTGGGCGTCAACCGCCGGGAGGCGGCCGCGGCCGCCGAGGCGGCGGCGCTCGAGGCCACGCCGACGTTCGAGCTCAAGGGGCTGCTGCGATGAGCGACGGCACGACGGCGGGGGGCGCGGCGGACAAGCCCGTCCCGCAGCCCGAGGGGGTGCTCGGCCCCCGGTCGGGGGAGCTGGTGCCCGGCAGCGAGCAGGCCGGCCGCGGCGGGCAGGGGCCGGAGGTCGTCGAGGTGCGCCGCGGCATGTTCGGCGTGCGGGGGTCGGGCGACACGTCCGGCTACGGCGGGCTGGTGCAGCCGGTCGCGCTGCCGGGCGCGGCGACGCGGCCCTACGGCGGCTGGTTCGACGAGGCCGTGGACGTGCTCGCGGAGGTGCTCGCGGCGTCGGGCGTCGCGTTCGACGACGCGGTGCAGCGCGTGGCCGTCGACCCGCAGGCCGACCCGCCCAGCCCGCACGCCGAGCTCACGCTGTACGTGGCGCGCGAGCACCTGGTGGCGGTCTGCCGGGCGCTGCGCGACGACCAGGACCTGCGGTTCGAGCTGAGCCTCGGCGTCTCGGGCGTGCACTATCCCGAGGACGCGGGCCGCGAGCTGCACGCCGTCTACCACCTGACGTCGGTGACGCACGGCCGACGGCTGCGCCTCGAGGTGGCGGTGCCGGACGCCGACCCGCACATCCCCTCGACCACCGCGGTGTACCCCACCAACGACTGGCACGAGCGCGAGACCTGGGACTTCTTCGGGATCGTCTTCGACGACCACCCGGGCCTGGCGCGCATCGAGATGCCGGACGACTGGCCCGGGCACCCGCAGCGCAAGGACTACCCGCTCGGCGGCATCCCCGTGGAGTACAAGGGCGCCACGGTGCCGCCGCCGGACACGAGGAGGCAGTACTCGTGACTACCACTGGCGCACCGCACGCCACCCGTCCCCCCACCGACGACTTCGACCCCGGCGTCCCGGGGTTCGAGGCGTCGGGCGGCGACTGGGACGAGATCGCCCGCGAGGCCGTGGGCGAGGAGCGCATCGTCGTCAACATGGGCCCGCAGCACCCGTCCACGCACGGGGTGCTGCGCCTCATGCTCGAGATCGACGGCGAGACGGTCACCGAGGCCCGGTGCGGCATCGGCTACCTGCACACCGGCATCGAGAAGAACATGGAGTTCCGCACCTGGACGCAGGGCACCACGTTCTGCACGCGGATGGACTACCTGGCGCCCCTCTTCCAGGAGACGGCGTACTGCCTCGCCACGGAGAAGCTGCTGGGCGTCACGGACGACGTGCCGGAGCGGGCGTCGATCATCCGGGTGCTCATGATGGAGCTCAACCGGGTGGCGTCCCACCTCGTGTGCCTCGGCACCGGTGGCAACGAGATGGGCGCGACCACGGTCATGACCATCGGCTTCACGGCGCGCGAGGAGATCCTGCGGCTGTTCGAGGCCGTCACGGGGCTGCGCATGAACCACGCGTACGTGCGGCCCGGCGGGGTCGCGCAGGACGTGCCGGAGGGCTTCGAGGCCCAGGTGCGCGCGGCGCTGCCGAAGGTGCGCCAGTACCTCGGGCAGCTCGGCGACCTCATGCTCGCCAACCCCATCTTCAAGGCGCGGCTCACGGACGTCGGCGTGCTCAACCTCGCCGGCTGCATGGCGCTGGGCATCACCGGCCCGGTGCTGCGCTCCACGGGCCTGCCCTACGACGTGCGCAAGGCGTTCCCCTACTCCGGCTACGAGACGTACGACTTCGACGTGCCGACGTCGACCGACGCGGACTGCTACTCCCGCGTCGTGCTGCGCATCGAGGAGTGCTACCAGTCGCTGCGGATCGTGGAGCAGTGCCTCGTCCGGCTCGAGCGCACGGCGGGCGCGCCCGTCATGGTGGCGGACAAGAAGATCGCCTGGCCGGCGCAGCTCGCCGTCGGCGCGGACGGGCAGGGCAACTCGCTCGACCACATCCGACAGATCATGGGCACCTCGATGGAGGCCCTGATCCACCACTTCAAGCTGGTCACCGAGGGCTTCTCCGTCCCGGCCGGGCAGGTCTGGCAGACGGTCGAGCACCCGCGCGGCGAGCTCGGCGTGCACGCGGTGTCCGACGGCGGCACCAAGCCGTACCGGGCGCACTTCCGCGACCCGTCGTTCAACAACCTCCAGGCCGTGTCGGTGATGTGCGAGGGCGGCCAGGTGGCCGACGTCGTCGTCGCCGTCGCGTCCCTGGACCCCGTGCTGGGAGGGGTCGACCGATGACGGCAGAACCCACGAGCGCCCGCTCGCAGGCCCGGTACGACGCCGACACGCTGGCGTCGCTCGCCGCCGACGCCGCGGCGATCAAGGCGCGCTACCCCGACCCGCGCTCGGGCCTGCTGCCGATGCTGCACCTGGTGCAGTCGGTGGACGGGTACGTGAGCCGGGACGGGATCATGTTCTGCTCCGAGCAGCTGGAGCTGACGCCCGCCGAGGTGAGCGCCGTCGCCACCTTCTACACGCAGTACAAGCGGCACCCCAACGGCACCTACACGGTGGGCGTGTGCACCAACACGCTGTGCGCCGTTATGGGCGGCGACGCCATCTTCGACGAGCTCAGCGACCACCTCGGCGTCGGGCACGACGAGACGACCGAGGACGGCGCTATCACCCTCGAGCGCGTCGAGTGCAACGCCGCCTGCGACTACGCGCCGGTCGTGATGGTGAACTGGGAGTTCTTCGACAACCAGACGCCGGAGACCGCGACGGAGCTGGCCGACCGGCTGCGCGCCGGGCAGGACGTGACACCCACGCGCGGCGCGGCGTCCGTGTGCAGCTTCCGGCAGATGAGCCGCGTGCTGGCAGGCTTCCCCGACGGCCGCGCCGACGAGGGCGTGGGGGCGGGAGAGCCGTCGCTCGCCGGGCTCCGGCTCGCGCGTGCTGCGGCGGCCGTCGACGACGCGGGGGCGGGGGATTCCTCGTCGCCGGGCGCGCCATCCGCCTCGGTCGTCCCTCCCTCGGCTCCCGCCAGGCC
>NZ_JBHUWC010000195.1:0-7491 GCF_042670225.1 Isoptericola sp. NPDC057191
GGCGTGTCGCACGCCCGGGCGCCGATCCGCGCGCCGCCGGGGGCGTCCTGCGCTCGCTCATCGGGTCCCCGCGGTGCCTGCCTTCGCGTCGCCCTCGCCGATGCCGACGGTGGCGCGCTTCTCGATGCTGATCATCGTCGGGTCCTCGGCCGGGACCATGCCGAGCTTCGTGGCACGGTCCGCGAGCGACGCCTCGGCCGCCCGGAGGTCCTCCTGCTTGCCCTGGACGTCCTGGGCCACGCGGCCGACCTCGGCCTGCAGCCGGGCAGCCTCGTACGACCCGCGGGCCATCGACGTGTTGAGGAGCAGCGCCGCCAGCAGCGCGCCCGCCAGGATCAGGGCGCACAGCACGAGGAACGGCACCCCCGAGGTCGCCTGGAGCGGCGCCCGGACCGCGTCGAGCCGGCGCCCCCGGTCGGCAGCACCTCCGGGCAGCGAGGTCAGCGGCGCGCGACGGGGAGCCGTGCCGGGACGGGTCCCGGGGGCGACGGGGGCACGCAGGGCGCTCATCGGCGGTCCTCCTTGGACGGGCGCGTCGTGGACGGACGCTTCGTGGTCGGTGACGTCGTGCGCAGGTGGTCAGGTGTGGGACGGACGCGGCGGGCGGCCCGCAGCCGCACGGACGCGGCGCGGGGGTTGCGCTCGAGCTCCGCCTCGTCGGCCTCCTCGGCGCCCCGGGTCAGGGCCTCCAGGTAGGGCTTGTGCGTCTCGGGCTCGACCGGCAGGCCGGGGGGCGCGCTGGACGTCGTCCCCCGTGCCAGGGCGCGCTTGACGATGCGGTCCTCCAGCGACTGGTAGGACTCGACGACGATGCGCCCGTCCGTCGCCAGCACCTCGATCGCGGCCGGCACGGCGCGCTCGAGCACCTCGAGCTCGCCGTTCACCTCGATCCGCAGGGCCTGGAACGTCCGCTTGGACGGGTTGCCGCCCGTGCGCCGCGCGGCCGCCGGGATGGACGCGCGCACCAGGTCGGCGAGCTCACCGGTGCGCTCCCACGGGCGCTCCTCGCGGCGCCGCACGAGCGCCCGGGCGATGCGGGGCGCGAAGCGTTCCTCGCCGTACTCGCGCAGCAGCCGGGCGAGCGCACGCTCGTCGTAGGTGTTGAGGACGTCCGCCGCCGTGATGCCGCGCGTCTGGTCCATCCGCATGTCGAGCGGGGCGTCCTGCGCGTAGGCGAACCCCCGGCCGGCCTCGTCCAGCTGGAGCGAGGAGACCCCGAGGTCCATGAGGACGCCCTGCACCCCGTCCAGGCCGAGGTCCGCGACGACGTCGCCGATCTCGTCGTAGACCGCGTGCACCGGCGTGAACCGCTCGCCGAACCGCGCGAGGCGCTCGCCCGCGAGCCGCAGCGCCTGCGTGTCCCGGTCGATACCGACGACACGGGCTGTCGGGACCTGCTCGAGCATCGCCTCGGTGTGGCCGCCCATGCCCAGCGTGCAGTCGACCAGCACGCTGCCCGGCTGCGTGAGCGCCGGCGCGAGAAGGTCCACGCACCGCTGCAGCAGGACCGGCTGGTGGCGGTCCCCCGCCGGTCGTGCGTGGTCGTCCGGTGTCGTCATCGTGGTCCTCCTCTCGGTGTCGTGCTCGTGCCGTGCTCGTCGTCGTGGTGCTCGGGCCCCGCCCGGCCAGGTCTCCCTCCGCGTCGTTCTGGCGCCGGGGAAGTGCGCCAGACCCTCGCGGGAGGAGGCCTCGTCGTGCGGGGCCCCGGTGTGGCGCCCTGCCGGGCGCCGGTGCTGCTGTGCGGTTGTCGTCGTGCGAAGAGCTGTCCTCAGAACTGCAGGTCCGGGAAGACCTGCTCGGACGTCTCGGAGTATGAGGACTCCTGCTCGGCCAGGTAGGTCTCCCAGGTGGACCGGTCCCAGATCTCGACGCGGGTGCCGGCGCCGATCACGGCGACGTCCCGGTCGAGCCCGGCGTACACGCGCAGGGCGGCCGGGATGACGACCCGCCCCTGCTTGTCCGGCAGCTCGTCGCTCGCGCCCGACAGGAACACGCGGAGGTAGTCGCGCGCCTGCCGGCTGGTCACGGGAGCCTGCCGCACCTGCTCGTACATGCGGCCGAACTCGTCCATGGGGAGGAGGAAGAGGCAACGCTCCTGCCCCCTCGTCATGACGAGACCGGGAGCGAGTCGGGCCCGGAACTTCGCGGGGAGGATCAGGCGGCCCTTCTCGTCGAGCTTGGGGGTGTAGGTACCGAGCAGCAGCCCGGCACCCGGAAACGTGTCCTCCAGACCAGCCACGGCTCGCACCTCCCCTCGCGCTCCCGCTTCCTCCACGCTACTCCACTTTCCTCCACCGGGCGCGGCAAAAGACGGGGACCTCTCCCCATGACGCACCACCCCTCGGCGTCGCCGCAGGTCAGCACGACGCAGCAGGGTGGAGGGGCCGTGGGGGCGCGAGCGCCGCGCCGCCGCCCTCCGACGGCCCTGTGCCGCCGGGTGGACGCCCCCGCACCGCCGGTCCGCCCGCCTCCCCCGCCCGGCCCCGCCCCCGTGGAGGAAGGTGGAGGGGGTGATCCGCGTCACGGTGGGCCGCGATTCCACTAGGCTGCGAGAACGTCACGAGCACGTGAACCGGAGGTCACCCGTGCACCCAGAACCCGTCTCCCCCACGGTCACCGACGCCCGCACGGAGACGGAGGTCACCGAGGCCCACGCCTCCCGTCCGGGCGCGGCCGGCCAGGCCTCCCCGGCCGACCTCGCCCGCGACCTCGACGAGCTCGTCGCCGCCACCGCCCGGGTGCGGGCAGCGGTCGACTCGGTCGTCTCGGGCCGGCCCGGGCTCGCCGAGATCACGGTCGCGGTCCTCCTGGCCGGGGGCCACCTCCTCATCGAGGACGTCCCCGGGGTCGGCAAGACGACGCTCGCCAAGGCGCTGGCCCGGAGCATCGACTGCCGCGTGGGCCGCATCCAGTTCACGCCCGACCTGCTGCCGAGCGACCTCACCGGCGTCAACATCTTCCGGACCGCCACCCACGACTTCGAGTTCCGGCCGGGGCCGGTGTTCAACAACGTCGTCATCGGCGACGAGATCAACCGGGCGTCGCCGAAGACGCAGTCGGCGCTCCTCGAGTGCATGGAGGAGGGGCAGACGACGATCGACGGGACCACCCACGCGCTCCCGCGGCCGTTCCTCGTCGTGGCCACCCAGAACCCGGTGGAGATGGAGGGCACCTACCCGCTGCCCGAGGCGCAGCGCGACCGGTTCATGGCCCGCCTGACCGTCGGGTACCCGGACACCGAGGCCGAGCTGCTCATGCTCGACCGTCAGGAGGCCTCCGACCCGCTGGCCCACCTGTCCCCCGTCACCACGGGCGAGGACATGGTGCGGTACGCCGAGGTCGTCCGTTCCGTCTACGCGGCGACCACGGTCAAGCAGTACGTCCTCGACCTCGTCGGCGCGACCCGCCACCACGACGGGCTGCGCCTCGGCGCGTCCCCGCGCGCGTCGCTCCAGCTCCTGCGCGCCGCCAAGGCGGTGGCTGCGATGTCCGGCCGCGAGCACGTGCTCCCGGACGACGTCCAGACCCTCGCCGTCCCGGTGCTCGCCCACCGCCTCATCCTCAGCACCGAGACCCGGCTGGCGGGCGTGACGCCCGAGCACATGGTCGACGAGATCGTCCGGCGCACGGACGTCCCGGGCACCCGCGTGTCCGCGCTGCCGCCTGCCGGCTCGTTCGCCCGTCCCGCGCGCGGCCGGTAGAGGCCGACCATGACCGACGCCGCCGCCGACCGGTCCGTACCCGGTGCCGCGCGCGACACGGGCGGCACGGCATCGCCCGGACGCCGTCGGGGCGACGCGCACCCCGCGCTGCGACGCCTCGCACGGGTCCGGCCCACCCGGCGCGGCACTGCCCTGCTGGTGGTAGGAGTCGTGCTCGCGGCCCTCGGGGTGCTCCTCGACCTGCCGGACGTCGTCGGGCTGGGCACGGCCGCCGTGCTCGCCGTCCTGCTCGCCTGGGCGCTCATGGGGACGCAGCGCCTCGACGCCGGCCGCGGTGCGCTGCTGGTGACCCGCGAGCTCACGCCGAACCCGGTGGTGCGCGACCAGACGGCCGCGGTCCGCCTCGTCGTGGGAGCACGCGCCCGGACCGGCGCCGCCTACGAACGCCTCGCCCGGCTGCGGCTGTCCGAGCAGGCGGCGCACGAGCTGGCCGGACCGCACGGCATCCGCGCCAGGGTCACCGCGCACCCGGACCGGATCGCGGTGTCCTACGCGCTGACGCCCTCCCGGCGCGGGCGTTGGCCGCTGGGACCCCTGCTGACCACGCGGACCGACGCCTTCGGACTCGTCCGCACGACGCAGCCGCTCGGCGTGGCGACGAAGGTCGCCGTCTGGCCCCGCACCGTCGAGCTGCCCACCCGCACCCGCGTCCTGGGCGAGGTCGACCGTGCCGCCACCGGCGCGCGGTACGCGTCGACGGACGACTCCGTGCTGCGCGAGTACGTCCCCGGTGACGACCCGCGCCGCGTGCACTGGGCCGGGTCGGCGCGTCAGGGCAGGCTCATGGTCCGTGCCGACGAGAGCGCCGGGGTGCGTCCCGTGACCGTGGTCCTGGACCGCTCGCTCCTGCCGCCCCCCGTGGACCCCCGGACCGGGGTCTGGCCGACGTCGCGCGGCGTCCGCACGCACGGGGAGGGCGAGCGGGCCGTGGAGCTCGCCGCCTCGATCGCTGTGTCGTTCCTCGAGGCGGGGCACCCGGCCCGTCTCGTCCCCACCGGCTCCGGGCCCGCACCCGTGCCGTTCGCCGCGGGCGCCCGCACCGGTCGTGCGACCGTCCTCGACTCCACCGTCGACCTGCACGGGCACCGCGGGGCCGCCGACGGCGAGCGGGCCGTGCTGCAGACCGTGCGCTCGCTGCGGACGAGCCGCTCGCAGGACGAGGTCCTCGTCGCGGTCCTCGGCGCCCTGCCCGAGGGGGCGGTCCGGGAGGTCGCCGAGCTCGGCGTCGAGGGCACGTGCTGGGCGCTCGTCGTCGCGGACCCCGAGACGCGGGCGCGCGAGGCCGGCGGGCCGCCCTCGACCGCGGCCACGGTGGCAGACCTGCGCGCCGCCGGCTGGCGGGTCGCGACCTGTCCGCCCGGGACGCCGCCCGACCGTGCCTGGGCACTTCTCGCGGAGGGTGTCTCGTGATCCCCGCCCATGCCGGGCCGACCGCCCGCACCATCGCCTCCGGGGTGCTCGTCGCCGTGGCGGTCGCGACGTCGATGCTCTCCCTGACCAGCATCATCCTTCCCGGCGGCTGGACGCGCGCCGGCCTGGTCGGCATCGTCCTCGTCAGCGCCACGACGGTCACGACCCGGGTCGTCCTCGAGCGTCGCGCCCGCGCCCAGGGGCGGCGCGCGCGCGAGCAGGGCTCCGCGTGGCCCAGCCTGCTGGGGTGCGTGGTGGCCGGCTGGTTCGTCCTCGCACGCTTCGGCGGCCCGACCGCCGACCCGACGTTCTTCGTGACGCCCGAGCACGTCTCACGGGTGGTGGCCCGCCTCGGCGAGGCCGGCGAGATCGCCCGGTCCGAGGTCTCGCCCGTCACAGGGAGCGTCCCCATCGGGCTGCTCGCGGTGGGCGGCACCCTCCTCGTGCTCCTGCTCGCGGACGCGCTGGCCGGGGCCCTGCGACGGCCCGCCGCGGTCGGCCTGCCGCTCCTCGCGCTCTGGGCTCCCCCGCTCGTGCTCACCGGACGTGTCCCGTGGGGCGTGTTCGTCGTGACGGTCACGGCGCTGCTCCTGCTCCTCACCCTCGACGGCCCGCTGGCCGCCCGCACGCGACGGCAGGAACGCTCCCCCGCCCCGGTACGGCGTGCCGAACGGTCCCGCGCCGTCGCGACCACGGCTGCCGCGGCCGTCCTCGCCGTGGTCGCCGGCCTCGTCGGGAGCGCGTCGGCCGCCCTGCCGGGCGGGCCGGCCGGCTGGTACCGGGCGTTCACCACCACCGGCGACACGATCCGGCTCGCCGAGGACCTCGACATCCTGCGCAGCCTCACGGACCGGTCGAGCTCCGTCGTCCTGACCTACGACACGGGCGCGGAGACCGACGTGGGCCCCCTGCGCAGCTACACGGCCACCGCCTTCGACGGGCGCCGCTGGCAGCGCGGCGAGGAGCGCGCGGGGCGCGACTTCGGGGCGGGCGACGTCCTGTGGCCCGACGACCCGCCGGCCGGCCAGGTCGCCGTCCGCACGGTGACGGTCGACGTCGGCGAGCTGCGGGACGACAAGCTCCCCCTCACGGTCGACCCTCGCGAGGTGGACGCCCGCGACGCCGGGGCGGACTGGGGTTACGACGCGACCCGCGACGAGGTCGTCGGCGGGCTCACGGGGGCCGGGGACTCCTACACGCTCACCGTGCACGAGCGCGAGCTCAGCCCCGCCCGGCTGCGCGAGGCCCCGGAGGCCGACATCGACCCGGTCTACACGCAGGTGCCCGACACGGCGCACGCGGGCGACGTCGCGCAGACGGCCGGCGACGTCGTCGGGGATGCCGACACGGCGTACGACCAGGCGGTCGCTCTGCAGCGCTGGCTCCGTGACCCCAGCCGCTTCACCTACTCGACGACGATCCCCCGTGGCGGGACCGGCGACCCGGTGTGGGACTTCCTGCAGAACCGCACGGGCTACTGCATCCAGTTCGCGACGACGATGGTGGTCATGGCGCGGTCCCTCGGGATTCCCGCACGCATCGCCGTGGGCTACCTGCCGGGCGACCGCACCGGCGACACCACCTGGCAGATCACCGGCCAGGACTCGCACGCCTGGCCCGAGATCTACTTCCCCGGGACGGGCTGGGTGCGGTTCGAGCCCACCCCGGCCCAGCAGACCGGCAGCGCGCCGACGTACACGGTGCCGCGGGTGCAGGGCCAGCCTGCCCCGGTGCCGTCCGCGGCCGACCTCGGGGACCGCCGGCCGACCTCCGACAGCACCTCGGGCGACGACACGTCGCCGACCGCCTCGACCGCCGCGGTCAGCACGCCCATCGTCGACACCGGGCTCCCCGCGTGGGTGTGGATCACGGCCGGCTCCCTCATCGTGGTCCTCGCCGGCGGTCTGGTCCTCCTGCTGGCGCGCCGCCGTCGCGCGGGCCAGGAGCTCGACCCCGAGCTGGCCTGGCAGCAGGTCCTCGCCGCGCTGGCGGCGGAGGGCGTGCGCCTCCCGCCCGCGACGACGCTCCGGCGTGCGCCTGAGGCGATCGCGTCCGCGGTGTCCTCCCGGGCCGGGCGCGACCTCGCGCCCGAGGTGGTCGACGACCTGACGACCCTCGCCGGCGCCGCCGAGTCCAGCCGTTACGCCCGCGAGCCGCAGACGCCGGACCAGGACGAGCTGGAGCGGCTCACCGGTGCCGTCACGGCAGGACTGGGAGACACGCTCGGGTCGCGCTGACCCGGCGGAGTCTCTGACCTGGCCGAGGCGCTGACCCCGTCCGGAAGGTCCATCGGCGGGAGGTGCTGACCCGGCGCGGAGAGCCACCCGGTGCCGGGACCGACCCGCCGCAGGCACGCGAG
>NZ_JBHUWC010000196.1:0-7490 GCF_042670225.1 Isoptericola sp. NPDC057191
GGTCGCCGCCGCCGACACCCTGCCGCCCCGGCGTCGCCTGCGCGACGACGCGCGCGCCGCCTGGGCGACGCGCGGCTGGCGGCTCGGGAGCGTCCGCGTCGTCGTCGCGGGCGTCGTGGCCGGCGCCGTCACGGTGGCGGCAGGACTCAGCCACCCGGCATGGGCGCAGCTGGGCGCGACCGCCACCCTCCAGGGGACCACCACCCACCACGCGGTGGTCCGCGCGCTGCAGCGCGGCGCCGGCACCGTCGTGGGCGCGCTCCTCGCCTGGCCGCTGCTCGCGGCACACCTCTCGTTCGCCGCCACGTGCGTCGTCGTCGTCGTGCTGCAGGTCGTCACGGAGATCGTCGTCGGGCGCCACTACGGGCTCGCGATGCTCACCATCACCCCGATGGCGCTGCTGATGACGTCCCTCGGCGGCGCCGTCGACCCCGCGGGCATCGCCGCGTCCCGCGCGCTCGACACGGTGCTGGGCGCCGTCCTCGGCCTGCTCGCCGTGGTGCTGGTGCACCCGCGCCGCCGGTCGGCGCCCGCCTGACCGGCGGCGCGGGGTCGCTCAGATCTCCAGCGACTCCAGCATCTCGGTGACGAGCGCCGCCACGGGCGACCGCTCCGACCGGGTGAGCGTGACGTGCGCGAAGAGCGGGTGCCCCTTCATCGCCTCGATCACGGCCGCGACACCGTCGTGCCGGCCCACCCGCAGGTTGTCCCGCTGCGCGACGTCGTGCGTGAGCACCACCCGCGACTGCTGCCCGATGCGCGACAGCACGGTGAGGAGCACGTTGCGCTCCAGGGACTGGGCCTCGTCGACGATGACGAACGCGTCGTGCAGCGAGCGCCCGCGGATGTGCGTGAGCGGCAGCACCTCGAGCATCTCGCGGTCGATGACCTCGTCCAGCACCTCGGGCGAGACGAGCGCGCCGAGCGTGTCGAACACGGCCTGCGCCCACGGGTTCATCTTCTCGGACTCGGACCCCGGCAGGTAGCCCAGCTCCTGTCCGCCCACCGCGTACAACGGGCGGAAGACGAGGATCTTGCGGTGCTGCCGCCGCTCCAGGACGGCCTCCAGGCCGGCGCACAGCGCGAGGGCCGACTTGCCGGTCCCGGCGCGCCCGCCCAGCGAGACGATCCCCACCTCCGGGTCGAGCAGCAGGTCGATGGCGACCCGCTGCTCCGCCGAGCGGCCGTGCACGCCGAACACGTCCTGGTCGCCCCGGACGAGCCGGATCGTCTTGTCCGCCGTGACCCGGCCGAGCGCGGAGCTGCCCGCCGAGTGGACCACCAGACCGGTGTGGCACAGCAGCGGCGACGCCGCCTCGACGACCGCCGGGTCGAGGGCGGCGAGCTCCACCTCGCCCCCCTCGTACAGGGTCGCGACCTGCTCGTCGGCGACGTCGACCTCGCGCATCCCCGTCCAGCCGGAGTCCACGGCGAGCTCGTGGCGGAACTCCTCCGCCCGCAGGCCGACGGCCGACGCCTTGACCCGCATGGGCAGGTCCTTGGAGACGACGGTGACGGCACGGCCCTCCGCGGCGAGGTTCGCCGCCACGGCGAGGATCCGGGTGTCGTTGTCGCCCAGCCGGAAGCCTGCCGGCAGCGCCTGCGGGTCCGTGTGGTTGAGCTCCACGCGCAACGTGCCGCCGGACTCCCCGACCGGGATCGGGGCGTCGAGCCTGCCGTGCTTCACGCGCAGGTCGTCGAGCATGCGCAGCGCGCTGCGGGCGAAGTAGCCGAGCTCGGCGTGGTGCCGCTTGGCCTCCAGCTCGGTGACGACGACGACCGGCAGGACGACGTCGTGCTCGGCGAAGCGGTAGATCGCCCGCGGGTCGGACAACAGCACGGACGTGTCGATGACGAACGTGCGGCGGGCGGTGCCGTCCACGTCGGCGGTGCCCTGCTCAGGGACGGGTGCGGTTCGGGCCACGGCGAGCTCCCTCCAGGTGGGCGGGCGGCTGGCCCGGGGACGCCGCGCGGCGCCGGTCCGGAGCCGGCCCTCCCGCACGGAGCATGCTCCCCATCGGCCGGCCTCCCCGAGGACGGCTGGACACCGTCCCTGCCGCCAAACTACGACGGTGTGATTCTCGCCACCACCCCCGCTGCGGCGGGTCGGGAACTTGTCACCCGTCGTTCACGCGCCGGACCCCGCCGCGACGCCGGGCCGACCGGCGAGCACCATGGAGCCCATGGCATCCTCCGAGCCCGCCCGCACCGCCTACGTCGTCCTGCTGCGCGGCGTGAACCTGGGCCCCCACCGCAGGGTCTCGGCCGCCGACCTGCGCGCGGCCGCGACGGACGCCGGCCTCGACGGCGCCCGCACCTACGCGAACAGCGGCAACGTCGTGGGCACGGGCGACGCCGGGGACGAGGGCGTCGCGGAGCGGGTCGCGGCGGCGCTCGCGGAGCGGCTCGGGGGCGACGTGCGCGCCGTCGCGCTGCCGGCCGGACGAGCGGCCGCGCTCCTGGCCGCCGACCCGTTCCCCGAGGCCGCCGCCGACCACCCGTCGCAGGTGCTGGTGCTCGTCGGTCCCGAGCCGGTCGACGCGGACGGGGTCGCGGCGCTCGCCGAGGACCACCCGGAGCGGTTCGTCGTCGCGGAGGGCGTGCTCTTCGTGGACTACGTCGACGGTATCGGCAAGTCCCGGCTGACGTCAGCCGTGATCGACCGCGCCGCGGGCACCTGGACCACCGGGCGCAACTGGAACACCCTCGCGCGGCTGGTGGCGATGGCCCGCGAGGCGACCTGACGGACGACGCCGCCGGACCCGGGCACCGGACGTTAGGCTGGCCCGCGGGTGAGCCGGGAAGTCTGGTCGGTGGCACCGGCTGCGACGCCGGGAGCTTGTCGACCTCCGACCCCGACAGGGAGCATCTTGAGCACTGACGTCACCGTCCCCACGTTCGGCACCCGCCTGCGCCGCTTCGTCTCTCGCGAGACGACCGGCGGCGCGCTCCTCATCATCGCCGCGATCCTGGCGCTCGTGCTGGCCAACTCGGCCTGGCGCCAGTGGTACCTCGACCTGTCGGAGACCGTCCTCGGCTTCGCGTACCTCGGCCCGCTGCACATCCACCTCGACCTCACGGTCGCCGCATGGGCCGCGGACGGCCTCCTCGCGATCTTCTTCTTCGTCGTCGGGCTGGAGCTGAAGCACGAGTTCGTCGCAGGCAGCCTGCGCAGCCCCAAGGAGGCGGGGGTCCCGATGCTCGCCGCCGTCGGCGGCATGGCGTTGCCCGCCATCATCTACACGGTCGTCGTGCTGGCCCTCGGCGACTCCAGCGCCCTGGAGGGCTGGGCGATCCCGACGGCCACCGACATCGCCTTCGCGCTGGCGGTGCTCGCCGTCTTCGGCAAGGGGCTGCCCGCGGCGATCCGGACCTTCCTGCTCACCCTCGCGGTCGTGGACGACCTGCTCGCGATCATCGTCATCGCGGTCTTCTACACGGCCGAGGTCCAGTTCGGGTACCTCGCCGCGTCCCTGGTCGTGATCGCGCTCTTCGGCTGGTACGTCCGCACGCGCACGCCGCGCTGGTGGCTGCTCGTCCCGCTGTTCGTCGTCGCCTGGGCCTTCATGCACGCGTCCGGCGTGCACGCGACGGTGGCCGGTGTGCTCATGGGCTTCACCGTCGCGGCCCGCCCGGTGCACGGGGAGGCGCAGAGCCGCACGCACCGCTACGAGCTCGCGGTCAAGCCGTGGTCGCAGGGCCTCGCGCTCCCGATCTTCGCGTTCTTCGCGGCCGGGGTGGACCTGCGCGACGGCGGGGGGATCGCCGAGGTCCTCGAGCAGCCGGTCGTGCTCGCGATCCTCGCCGGCCTCGTCCTGGGCAAGCTCCTGGGCGTCCTGGGCACCACCTGGCTCGTCACCCGGGTCACGCCGCTGCGCCTGGCCCAGGGCATCGGCGTGCGGGACCTGCTGCCGGTGGCCCTGCTCGCGGGGATCGGGTTCACCGTGTCGCTGCTCATCACCGAGCTGTCCTTCGGCCACGAGTCCGAGCACACGCTCGGCGCGAAGTCGGCCATCCTGCTGGCGTCGGTGATCGCCGCCGTCCTCGGCGCGCTGATGCTGCGGTGGGACGTGCGCCAGGCACGGACGGCCGACATGAACCGCGACGACGTGGACGACGCCGTCACCGACTTCATCGGGGACGAGAAGGACCGGCTGGAGCACTGAGGGCGCCGGCGGCGCGGGCGGGCACGCGCGGTCCCACCGCGAAGCCCGCGAGCGCCGGCTCCCGCTGCGCCACCCCGGCCGCCGCGGGGCCCACGGTGGGCGCCGGTCCCGCGGGCCGGCGGGTCCGGCTCCCCCAGGCCGTCAGCACGCGGTCGACGACGACGCCGATCACGGTGCCGACGACGATCCCGACTGCGACGGCCAGGAGGGGCTGGTCCCCGAGCGAGGCCGCCGCCACCACGCCGAGCAGCACGGTCCAGCACGCCCACGCCAGGGACGCCACGGCCGACAACGCCATGAACCGGCGCCGGGAGAAGCCGACGGCGCCGGCGGTG
Source organism: Isoptericola sp. NPDC057191 (assembly GCF_042670225.1). Taxonomy (NCBI): domain Bacteria; kingdom Bacillati; phylum Actinomycetota; class Actinomycetes; order Micrococcales; family Promicromonosporaceae; genus Isoptericola; species Isoptericola sp. NPDC057191. Next base: position 4,502 of record NZ_JBHUWC010000196.1, read on the forward strand.
ACGTTCACGGCCATCCGGCCCACGGGCACGAAGCGCGCGCCGAGCACGACCGAGGCTCCGCGGCGCTCGAAGGAGCGGGCCGCCCAGGCGACCGCCCGCTGCCCGCGCGGGCCGCGCAGGAACGGCACGCGCGACGCCCCGAGCGCCCGCCCGACGGCGTAGGCCACCTGGTCCCCGCACCAGGCGCCGAGGGCCGCGACGAGCACCACGAGGCCGAGGTTCACGCCCTGACCGGTCTCGGAACCGACGGCCAGCATCATGACCATCGTCTCTCCGGGCACCGGCGGGAAGAAGCCGTCGGCGGCCGTGGACACGAACAGCGCGGGGAACGCCCAGGCGGAGGCGACGAGCGCGAACAGCGTGCTCTCCAGCTGGGCCCACAGCGAGGCGATCGCGTCGATCATGCGTCCACCTTCGGACGGCGGGACCGGGCGCGACCATGGGGTGTGCCCCCGGTTCGACCCTGGGGGGACCCTGAGACTGCCTGCTCAGCCCTGGTGGGGAGCGCCGCCGAGCAGCGCCTCTCGGCTGCGTCCCACCTGTTCGTGCAGCGACTCCAGCAGGGCGGCGACAGCAGGGCGCCGCCACGACTCCGGGTGCACCACCGCCCAGTAGGGCAGCCGGTCGCGTACCTCACCGGGCAGCAGGCGCACGAGGTCGGCGTGCCGGTCTGCCATGAAGCACGGAAGGAACCCGACCCCTGCGCCGGAACGCGTGGCCTCGACGTGGACGAAGACGTTGGTGGACGTGAGCGCGTCGCGCATCCCCGGCACCAGCCGACGCGGAGCGTCGAGGGCGTCCACCTGCAGCATCGAGTTCACGAAGTACACGAGCCCGTGGCCTGCGAGGTCCGCGACCGACGCCGGCGCCCCGCGGTCGTCGAGGTAGGAGCGCGAGGCATACATGCCGAGCTCGTACTCCCCCAGCCGCACGGCTTTCGCGCGGCCCACCTGCGGCTCGCCGACCACCACCTCCACGTCCACGCCGGAGCGGTGCTGCGTCGCGTGCCGGGTCACCGTGACCAGCTCGACGGACAGCTCGGGGTGGCGCCGGCGCAGGGCCGCGACGGCGGGGGACGCGATGTAGGCGCTGAAGCCGTCGGTGGCCGTCATCCGCACGACGCCCGTGACAAGGTCGAGCTCGCCGTCCCGCGCCGCGAGGCCGGCCACGGCCGTCGCGACCGCCTCTGCGGCTCGCGCCGCGCGCTCGCCCAGGCCGGTGAGCTCCCAGCCCTCGGCGCCGCGGACCAGCACCCGGCCGCCGAGCGCTCGCTCGAGGGACGCGACATTGCGGGCGACGGTCGTGTGGTTGACGCCCAGCACCTCGGCCGCCGTCGTGTACCGGCCCGTGCGAGCCACCTCGAGCAGGACGAGGAGCTGGTCGGGAGAGGGCTGCGGCGTCGTCGGCACGAGCGCACCCTACTGTCACCGCTCGACGTCTGTGCATCCCTGCACACCAGGCGTGCTCAGTTGGTCGTTGCACGCACACGTGCCGGACCGGCAGCATCCTCGGCGTCAGGAGTGGCGCCAGCCACCGTGTCAACGACGACACCGGAGGAACCATGGCCTCGGGCCAGAACACCGCGCAGGACCGCGCGACCCACGGCGCGGCGGGCGACGCCGGGAGCGACCGGTCGCTGCTCACCAGGATCGTGTCGGCCTCGATGGCCGGCACGGTCGTCGAGTGGTACGACTTCTTCCTCTACGCGACCGCCGCGGCGCTCGTGTTCGACAAGGTGCTGATGCCCGCCATGGGCAACGAGTACGACGGCATCATCGCCGCCTTCGTCACGTACGCGATCGGCTTCCTCGCGCGGCCGCTGGGCGGCGTGATCTTCGGTCACCTCGGCGACCAGCTGGGCCGCAAGCACACCCTGCAGATCACGATCATGATGATCGGCGCCGCGACGGTGCTCATGGGATGCCTACCGAGCTACGCCACCATCGGCCTTGCTGCGCCGGCGCTGCTCGTGGTGCTGCGTTTCGTGCAGGGCATCGCTCTCGGCGGCGAGTGGGGAGGTGCCGTCCTGCTCGTGGCCGAGCACGCCCCTGACCGCAGCCGCGCCCGGTGGGCCGCGTGGCCGCAGGCCGCCGTCCCCGTGGGCAACCTGCTCGCCACCGCCGTCCTGTGGGTCATGTCGACCACTCTCAGCGACGCCGCGTTCCTCTCGTGGGGCTGGCGCGTCGCGTTCTGGCTGTCGGCCGTCGTCGTGCTCGTCGGCTACTGGATCCGCACCACCATCACGGACGCGCCCATCTTCGAAGAGGCGAAGGTCGAGCTCGAGCAGGGCAAGTCCGCCGGCTATGGCGTCGTCGACGTCGTCAAGCGGTACCCGCGCGGCGTCCTGACCGGCATGGGCCTGCGGTTCGCGGAAAACATCATGTACTACCTCGTCGTGAGCTTCTCGATCGTCTACCTCGGCACCGGGCTGGGGATGGACACCGCGTCGATCCTCGGGGTCATCGCTATCGCCCACGCGTTCCACTTCCTCGTCATCCTCGCGGTCGGCAGGCTCGCCGACCGGGTCGGCCGCAAGCCGGTCTACCTGGCCGGGGCGATCCTCGGCGGCACCTGGGGCCTGTGGGCGTTCCCAGCGTTCGGCACGCGGAGCACCGTCGTGGCGCTCCTCGTCATCATGGTGGGCCTGCTGTTCCACGCCCTCATGTACGCCGGACAGCCCGCGATCATGGCCGAGATGTTCCCGACCCGGATGCGGTACTCCGGGGTGTCGATCAGCTACCAGGTGACGTCGATCCTCGCCGGGTCGCTGGCCCCGATCCTCGCCACCACCTGGCTGAAGACCACCGGGTCGTGGTGGCCGACCGCCCTCTACCTCCTCGTGGCCGGCGCCATCACCACGGTGGCCGTGCTGAGCATGCGCGAGACCCGCGGCATCTCGCTGCGCGAGCTCGACGCCCGCGACCGGGCGGCGACCGGGGCCGCGGCATGACGGGGCCCGCGACCTTCGCTGCGGCCGGCCGGCGCACGC
>NZ_JBHUWC010000197.1:0-7455 GCF_042670225.1 Isoptericola sp. NPDC057191
CCACCTGGGAATCTACGAGTGCTCAGGCAGCGTCGCCAGCGCCGCGCACGGCGGCGAGGGACTCCCGGGCCGCGGCCGCGACGGCCTCCGCGGTGATCCCGAACTCGCGGTACAGCGTCTGGTAGTCCGCGGACGCGCCGTAGTGCTCCAGGGAGACGCTGCGGCCGGCGTCGCCGACCACGTCGCGCCAGCCCTGGGCGATGCCCGCCTCGACGGAGACGCGCGCCTTCACGGCCGACGGCAGCACGGACTCGCGGTACGCCTCGTCCTGCTTGTCGAACCACTCGCGGCTCGGCATCGACACGACGCGGGCGGCGACGCCCTCGGCGGCCAGCGCCTCGCGCGCCTCGACGGCGAGCTGCACCTCGGAGCCGGTGCCGACCAGGATCACGTCGGGCGCGCCGGTCTCGTCGTTCGTGGCGTCCAGGAGGGTGTAGGCGCCCTTGAGGGTGCCCTCGGCGCCGGCGAAGCCGTCTGTGCCGCGCGGGAACGTGGGCACGTTCTGCCGGGTGAGGACGATGCCCGCCGGGTTCGCGGTGTTCTCGAGGATCCCGCGCCAGGCCCAGGCGGTCTCGTTCGCGTCGGCGGGGCGCACGACGTCGAGGCCGGGGATGGCGCGCAGCGCGGCGAGGTGCTCGACGGGCTGGTGCGTGGGGCCGTCCTCGCCGAGCCCGATCGAGTCGTGGGTCCACACGAACGTGGTGGGGATCTCCATGAGGGCGGCGAGGCGCACCGACGCACGCATGTAGTCGGCGAACTGCAGGAACGTGCCGCCGTACGGGCGGGTCAGGCCGTGCAGCACGATGCCGTTGAGGATCGACCCCATGCCGTGCTCGCGGATGCCGAAGTGCAGCGTGCGGCCGTACGGGTGGCCCGGGAACTTCTTCGTCGCGTGCTCGACGGGGATGAAGGACGGCTCGCCGTCCATCGTCGTGTTGTTCGAGCCCGCGAGGTCGGCGGAGCCGCCCCACAGCTCGGGCAGCACGTCCTTGAGCGCGGTGAGGACCTTGCCGGACGCCGCGCGGGTGGCGACACCCTTCTCGGACGCCTCGAAGACGGGCAGCTCGTCGGTCCAGCCCGCGGGCAGCTCGTGGGCCACGAGGCGGTCGAGCAGCGCGGCGCGCTCCGGGGTGGCGGTGCGCCACGCGTCGTACGAGCGGTCCCAGGCGGCGCGCTGCTCCGACTGACGCTCGGCCACGGAGCGCGTGTAGGCGAGCACCTCGTCGTCGATGGCGAACGTGGCCTCCGGGTCGAGACCCAGGGCCGTCTTGAGGCCCGCGACCTCGTCGCTGCCCATCGCCGAGCCGTGGATGCCACCGGTGTTCTGCTTGGTGGGCGACGGCCAGCCGATGATGGTGCGCAGCGCGATGAACGACGGCCGGTCGGTCTCCGCCTTCGCGGCGGCGATCGCGGCGGCCAGCGCCTCGACGTCCTCGGCGTAGCCGGTGCCGCCCGAGGTCCAGTCGACCTCCTGGGTGTGCCAGCCGTAGGCCGCGTAGCGGGCGACGGTGTCCTCCGTGAAGGAGATGTCGGTGTCGTCCTCGATCGAGATCTTGTTCTGGTCCCAGATGACGACCAGGTTGCCCAGCTTCTGGGTGCCGGCGAGCGACGACGCCTCGGACGTGACGCCCTCCTGGAGGTCGCCGTCGGAGGCGATCACGAAGACGTGGTGGTCGAAGGGCGACTCGCCCGGCGCGGCGTCCGGGTCGAGCAGCCCGCGCTCGCGGCGCGCTGCCATCGCCATGCCGACGGACGAGGCCAGACCCTGGCCGAGCGGGCCGGTCGTGATCTCGACGCCGGGGGTGTGGCGGAACTCCGGGTGGCCGGGGGTCTGCGAGCCCCAGGTCCGCAGGGCCTCGAGGTCGGCCATCTCCATGCCGTAGCCGGCGAGGAACAGCTGCAGGTACAGCGTGAGCGACGAGTGGCCCGCGGAGAGGACGAACCGGTCACGACCGACCCAGTGCGGGTCGGACGGGTCGTGCCGCATCGTCTTCTGGAAGAGCAGGTACGCGGCGGGAGCCAGGGAGATGGCGGTGCCGGGGTGGCCGTTGCCGACCTTCTCGACGGCGTCGGCCGCCAGCGCCTTGATGGTCTTCACCGCGCGGTCGTCGAGCGAGTTCCACTCGAGCGGGGCGACGACGGGGTCGAACGCGTTCACAGATGTGCCTCTTTCCTGCCCGGAGCGAGCCCCCGGGTGATTGCTGCTGCTCTGCCGGTACGGGGCGCCGCAGGGTCGGACCCGGCAGGATCCGACGCGTCGCGGCGGGGCACGGCGGCAGGGGCCGGACCGGACGGGCGGCCCGCTGTTCACCGTTGTGCAGCACCACCCTAGCGCCGAGCATTCCCGCGCCGCCTGTCGCGGCGGGCTCCGTCCCACCTGGTGGGCGGAGGCGGTACGGGGCGGCGGGCGGGCCGTCCGGCGGGGGAGGTGACACCGGGTCGGACATTTCTCACAGCGGGTGGGTCGTGACCCGGGCCGCCCCGCCGATGACCTCGGCGTACGATGAGGCGGCGACCGAACGACGTCGCCCGAGCTCCCCGGACCCCCAGCCGAGAACGGACCAGCACGCGCGTGAGCACCACGAGCACCACGACGCCCCACCCCTCGACGCCCACCCGTGCTGCGGTGCGGGCGGAGCGGGAGCGTGCCGATGCCGTCCGGGCGGACCGCCGCGGCGCGTCCGCGGACACGAGCGAGGGACAGGACCACGAGCCGAGCCACGGATCGGGCCACGGGTCGGGCAAGGGGTGGCGCGACCGCGTCAGCGCGTACGTCGCCCTGACGAAGCCGCGCATCATCGAGCTCCTGCTCGTCACCACCCTCCCCACGATGATCCTGGCCGAGGGCGGGCTGCCGTCGCTGGGGCTCGTGCTCCTGACGCTCGTCGGCGGCACGCTGGCGGCCGCGTCGGCGAACGTCTTCAACTGCTACCTGGACCGCGACATCGACCAGGTGATGAACCGGACCAAGCGACGCCCGCTGGCCACGGGAGAGATCACCCCGCGGGCCGCGCTGATCTTCGCGACGGCGCTCGGCGTCGTGTCCCTGCTGTGGTTCGCCCTGCTGGTCAACGTCCCGTCGGCCTGGCTGACCTTCGCCGCGATCGCCATCTACGTCGTCGGCTACACGATGATCCTCAAGCGGCGCACGCCGCAGAACATCGTGTGGGGCGGCATCGCGGGCTGCATGCCCGTCTTCATCGGCTGGGCCGCGGTCACCGGGTCCCTCAGCTGGGCGGCCGTGGCGCTGTTCGGCGTCATCTTCTTCTGGACGCCCCCGCACTACTGGCCGCTGTCGGTGAAGTTCAAGAGGGACTACGCCAACGCCGGCGTCCCGATGCTCCCCGTGGTCGCCACCGACCGGCGCGTGGCCGTCGAGATGGTCGCGCACACGGCCGCGATGATCGCCTGCTCCCTCGCGCTCGTCCCGCTCGCCGGGATGTCGTGGTTCTACACCGTCGTCGCGATCGCCTCCGGTGCCTGGTTCCTGTACCTCGTGATCGCGATGCTGCGCCGCGCCGGCCACCCCGAGCGCGGCAAGCTCGGCGCGATGAAGGTCTTCCACGGCTCGATCACGTACCTCACGGTGCTGTTCATCGCCGTGGCGGTGGACGTCTTCCTGCCGTTCTGACCGGGCACGCGCCGACCCGCTCGGCCGCGTCGTCGCTGGCACGGGGCATGATGGGCCGGTGCCCGACTCGTCGCCCGTCCCGCCCCTGCCGCCCGCGCTGACGACCGCCCTGCAGGAGTACCTCGCGCACCTCGGGGTGGAGCGTGGGCTGTCGGCGAACACCGTGACGGCCTACCGGCGCGACCTCGACCGTTACGCCCGCCACCTCGCCGCCACCGGGCGCCCCGGGCTGGACGCCGTGGGCGAGCAGGACGTCGAGGGCTACGTGGTGGTGCTGCGGCAGGGGTCGGACGGCGGCGCCCCGCTCTCGCCGTCGTCCACCGCGCGCGCCCTCGCCGCCGTGCGTGGTTGGCACCGCTTCGCCCACGCCGAGGGCGTGACGCGTGCCGATCCCGCCTCGCAGGTGCACGCGCCGAGCACCCTGCGCCGTCTGCCCCATGCGCTGTCGGTCGACGAGGTGGCCCGGCTGCTCGACGCGGCGGGCGCCGGCGACGGTGCGGTCCCGCTGCGCGACCGGGCGCTGCTGGAGCTGCTGTACTCCACCGGCGGACGCATCAGCGAGGTCGTGGGGCTCGACGTCGACGACGTGGACGGGCTTGCCGACGGCGCCGGGGACGACGATCTGGCGGGCGCGGGCTCCGTGCGGCTGCGGGGCAAGGGCGACAAGGAACGGGTGGTCCCGGTCGGGTCGTACGCCCGCACCGCCCTCGAGGCCTATCTCGTGCGGGCCAGGGTGCCGCTCGCGTCCGCGGGCCGAGGCACCCCGGCGCTGTTCCTCAACACCCGCGGCGCCCGGCTGTCGCGGCAGAGCGCCTGGTCGGTGCTCCAGGGCGCGGCGGAGCGCGCCGGCCTGACCCAGCACGTGTCCCCGCACACGTTGCGGCACTCCTTCGCGACCCACCTGCTGGCCGGCGGCGCGGACGTCCGCGTGGTGCAGGAGCTGCTCGGCCACGCGTCCGTGACCACCACGCAGATCTACACGATGGTGACTCCCGACGCGCTGCGCGAGGTGTACGCCGCCGCGCACCCGCGTGCCCTCGGCTGACGCCCGGTGTCCATCGTGCGTGCTGACCTGATCCTCATCCCGCGGTCTTGAGGATCAGGTCAGCACCCACGATGCGATGCCGGCGGTGAAGGGCGGCGCGCCCGGCGTGCCGCCCGGGCCCCGCCAGGGGCTGGGGTAGCGTGACGCAGGTGAGCGAGGGACTCGGGAGCGACACCATGACGCAGACGACCACGAGCGACGCCTCACCGGCCGCGGACACCGCGACCAGCCCGGCCCCGGGGAGTCCGGCCGGCGGGTTCGAGGAGCCGCGCACCGACGTCGTCGGGCGGCCGATGCCCGACTTCCGCGACCCTTCGCCGCTGGCCTCGCACGGGCCCGCGCGCATCGTCGCGATGTGCAACCAGAAGGGTGGCGTCGGCAAGACCACCACCACGATCAACCTGGGTGCGGCGCTGGCCGAGTACGGGCGCCGGGTGCTGCTCGTCGACTTCGACCCCCAGGGCGCCGCGTCGGTCGGGGTGGGCGTCAGTCCCCACGACCTCGAACTGAGCGTCTACAACCTGCTCATGGAGCGGGACGTCAGCTTCACCGACGTCCGGCAGCCCACCCACATCGAGGGTCTCGACGTCCTGCCCGCCAACATCGACCTCTCCGCGGCGGAGGTGCAGCTCGTCGGCGAGGTGGCCCGCGAGTCGGTGCTGGCCCGCGCGCTGCGTCCTGCCCTGGACGACTACGACGTGATCCTGGTCGACTGCCAGCCGTCGCTCGGGCTGCTGACGGTGAACGCGCTGACGGCCGCCCACGGCGTGCTCATCCCGCTGGAGTGCGAGTTCTTCGCGCTGCGCGGCGTCGCGCTCCTCGTGGAGACCATCGAGAAGGTGCGCGACCGGCTCAACCCCGCGCTCGAGATCGACGGCATCCTGCCGACCATGTACGACTCGCGCACGCTGCACTCCCGCGAGGTCGTGGCCCGCGTGCACGAGGCTTTCGGCGACACCCTGCTGCACACCGTCATCGGGCGCACCGTGAAGTTCCCGGACGCCTCCGTCGCCGCGGAGCCGATCACCAACTACGCCCCGACGCACGCCGGGGCCGCCGCCTACCGGCAGCTCGCGCGCGAGCTCGTCGCCCGTGGTGACGCCGCCTGACGTCGCCGCGGGGCCTGCCGCCGACGTCGCGGAGCCCGAGGCCCCGGCCGCGGGCTTCCAGGTGCACCTCACGAACTTCACCGGGCCGTTCGACCTCCTGCTCTCGCTGATCGCGAAGCACGAGCTCGACGTCACCGAGGTGGCGCTCGCGGCCGTGACCGACGAGTTCGTGGCGCACATCCGGGCGGCCGACGAGGAGGCGCGCGCCGCGACGGCCCGCGGCGAGGAGCACCCGTCGTGGGACCTCGGGACCGCGAGCGAGTTCCTGGTGGTCGCGGCCACCCTCCTGGACCTCAAGGCGGCCCGGCTGCTGCCGGGACTCGTCGAGGAGGACGCCGAGGACCTGGAGCTCCTCGAGGCCCGGGACCTGCTGTTCGCGCGGCTGCTGCAGTACCGCGCCTACAAGGAGGTCTCCGGCATCCTCGCGGAGCGCCTGGAGACCGAGGGGCGACGGGTGCCGCGGTCGGTGCCGCTGGAGCCGGAGCTGACGGCGCTCCTGCCCGAGCTCGTGTGGACGCTGGACGGCGCCCGCCTGGCGGAGCTGGCGGCCAAGGCCCTCGAGCCGAAGGCGCCTCCCGTGGTGGGCCTGGACCACCTGCACGCCCCCGCGGTGAGCGTCCGGGAGCAGGCAGGCGTCGTGGCACGGCGGCTGCGGCGCGAGCACGTCGCCACGTTCCGCGCGCTCGTGGCGGGCGAGGAACGGCTCGTGGTCGTGGCACGCTTCCTCGCCCTCCTGGAGCTGTTCCGCAACGGCCGGGTCGCCTTCGAGCAGGCGTCGGCTCTCGGGGAGCTCACCGTGCGCTGGACGGCCGACGACGGAGGGCCGGGCGGTGACGGGGAGGACGACGGCGAGCTCGCCGCCGGCTTCGAGGAGTTCGACGGGTCCCTCGCCCAGGACGGCGGGACGGACGGGCCTGCCGCGGGCGGGCAGGACATGACGGAGGTCGTGGCATGACGCAGGAGACGGAGGCCGGCACGGACGTTGCGCCGGCCGAGTCGGACCGCACCGGTTCGGGCGCCGGTCCAGGGAGCGACGCCGCCGGAGCGGAGGAGGCGGTGGCCGCCGGGGCGCTCGCGGTCGAGGTGGACGTCGACGACCTTCCGGGCGGGCTGGCGGCGGCGCTCGAGGCGGTGCTCATGGTCGCGGAGGCCTCGGTGCCGGTGGAGCGGCTGGCTGCGGGCGTGGCGCGCCCGGTCCCGGAGGTGTCCGCCGTGCTCGCGGAGCTGGCGGCGGAGTATCGCGGCGAGACGGGCGGGCGTCCCCGCGGGTTCGAGCTGCGCGAGGGCGCCGACGGCTGGCGCATCTACTCGGCGCGGGCGCAGGCCGACGTCGTGGGAGCCTTCGTGCTCGAGGGGCAGTCGTCCCGGCTCAGCCAGGCGGCGCTGGAGACGCTCGCCGTCATCGCCTACCGCCAGCCGGTCACGCGCGGTCAGGTGTCCGCGGTGCGCGGCGTCAGCGTGGACGGTGTCGTGCGCACCCTGCTGGCGCGTGGCCTGATCGCCGAGACGGGCCAGGACCCGATGACCGGCGCGGTGCTGTTCGGCACCACGGGGGAGTTCCTGGACCGGATGGGCTGGACGTCCCTCGACGCCCTGCCGCCCCTCGCCCCGCACCTGCCCGACGTCGGGGAGGCGATCGGCCTGGACCCGTCCTCGGCCGGCCTCCGGGG
>NZ_JBHUWC010000198.1:0-7421 GCF_042670225.1 Isoptericola sp. NPDC057191
TGTCCGGAGCGCGCACCCCGGGGCCGAGCCTTCTCAGGCGTCGTGCCCTCGTCAGGGGTCGTGACCTTGTCAGGTGCCGTCGTCAGGCGTCCTGGACGACGGCCCATCGCGAGGACGACGCGAGCGTCCCGCGCGGGTCGTTCCGGCGGCGCAGGTCCACCAGGCGCTGGTAGGTGTCGGCGCCGAAGGCCGTGCGCACCAGGTCGGCCGAGACGGCGTCGCGCGGCCCGGCGAAGTTGACGAGCGAGCCTCCGGTGGTCCACTCGCGCAGGGCGTCGTGCACCGCCTGGACGTGCACGTCGGCGTCGGGCGGCCCCAGGGGCGCGCCGAGCGAACCCACGAACAGCGTGCAGGCCGCACCGCGCCCGGCGACCGCGTTCGGGACGGCCGCAGGGCGGCCGACGGCGCCCCCCAGAAGGCGGATCTCGGCCATCATCACGGGCGAGCCGGGCGGCACGGCAGCGAGGAACGCGTCGACGGCCTCCCGGGGGAGCTCGCGGAGCTGTCCGCCGCGCTCGACGAACGGCATCGGGTCCTCGGGGTCTGCGTGGATCTCGCCGATCCGCACGTACGGGAGGTCGCCGATCGTGTCGAGGATCGGCGTCGCCGTCCCTCGCAGCGCGTCGACCAGCGGGTCGCTGCCGGTGTCGTCCCTGTTGTCCTGCACACCGTCCCGCACTCGGTCCTGCCCGGGGTCGCCCAGGTGGCGCACGTACCGGACCACGAGGACGGCACGCCCGCGCAGCGGCTCGGGGAGGTCGGGCAGCGGCGGCAGGTTCAGCCGGGCGACGGACGTGGAGACGTCCTCGGGCAGGTCGGCCACGAGCTCGCGCCAGCGGTGCAGGACCGGGGCGGCGTCCGCGGCGTCGAACCACACGGTGCCTCCACGCACGGTGCGCAGGGGGAACAGGTCGAAGGTCATCGACGTCACGACGCCGAACGCACCCCCGCCGCCGCGGAGGGCCCAGAACAGCTCCGGGTGCCGGGTCGGCGATGTCGTGACGAGCGCGCCGTCCGGGGTCACGACGTCGAACGAGCGGACGTGGTCGGCGGCAAAGCCGAACGTGCGTGCCAGCGGTCCGAGGCCGCCGCCGAGCGTGTAGCCGACGACGCCGACGTGCGGCGACGAACCGCACAGCCCACCGAGCCCGTAGGGGGCGCCGGCGTCCAGCACCGTGCGCCACGACGCGCCCGGACCGACGGTCGCCGTCCGCGCCTCGGGGTCGACGACGACGTCGTGCAGGGCGGACACGTCGAGCAGCACGTCGTCGGGACCCGTCGGGGCGGCGCTGTGACCGGTGGAGCGCACGCCGACGCCGAGCCCGTGCGCGGCGGCGGTGCGGACGGTCAGGGCGACGTCCTGCGGCGTGCCGGCGCGCACGACGAGCGCGGGCTGGTGGACCAGCGCGAGGTTGAAGCCTCCGAGCGTCGCCTCGTAGGCGGGCTCTCCGGGCAGGTGGACCGCGCCGGCCAGGGCGGGCCGGAGCTCGTCCGCGGCAGCGGTGGCGGTCGTCGTGCGGTGGGGCGTCGCAGGCTGGTCGAGCGCGACGGCGGCGGGGACGGTGCTGGACATCGGTGACTCTCCTTCGGTGGGTGGTGCCGGGGGAGAGGGAGCCACGCACGGCTCGCGGGTGACACCGCCACGACCGGCGCGGCGGGTGAAGTGCGCCGGGTACTCCCGCGACCTGCGTCGATGTGGGAGGGTGTCCGCGTGCTCCAGACCACGGTCCAGCCGGGACGCACCCGGCTCGTCGTCCTGCTCGCGCTCGCCGTCGCACTGGCGCTCTCCCTCGCCTCGGCCCTCGTCGCCCCGCCCGCCCAGGCGGCCACCTGGACGCTGTCCGCCGCCGGCGGCGGGACCACGACGGCGGCGGTCGGGAAGACGCTGAGCGTCCGGTACCTGAAGTCGGGCGCGCCGGTGAAGTACGCCAGCGTCACCCTCCAGCGCAAGAAGGGCGGGTCCTGGGTCAAGGTCCGCACGGTGCGCACCGGCGCGAAGGGCCGTGCCTCGACCACGGTGAAGCCCACCGCGTCGACGAGCTACCGCTTCAAGACGACCCGGGCGGCGAGCGGCACGGTCAAGGTGCTCGTCGTGCCGGTGCGGTTCGCGATCTCCGGCTCCGGGTCCGGTCACGGCGTCGGGCTGGCCCAGTGGGGCGCGTACCAGCAGTCGCGCTCCGGCCGCACGCCCGCGCAGATCCTGAAGTACTACTACCCGGGCACCACGGTCTCCACGGCGAACGACCCGCGCACGACGCTCGACGTCCAGGTGCTCGGGCCGCCGTCGGACACCCGCACCACGACCGTCCTGGCAGTGGGCCAGGGGGCCTGGCAGCTCAAGGACCCGGCCGGCACCGTGGTGGCGAGCGGCGGCGCCACGACGAAGGTCACGGTCGGCGTCGCGTCGGCAGGCGTCACGGCCCGGGTCATGAAGGGCACGTCGACCGTGCGGACCGTCGCCGCGCGGTCCAGCCTGACGTTCGAGTGGTCGGGCACCCGGTACTACCAGCCGACCGGGACGAAGGCGGTCGCGACCGTCGCGGGCGCCCAGGGCACCTACCGCAACGGGCGTCTCGTCGTGACGAAGCGGTCGTCCCGGCCGAACGTCGTCAACGAGGTGATCATCAACACCGAGTACCTCTACGGGCTCGACGAGATGCCGTCGGGGTGGGGCTCGAGCACCAACCGAGGGGCCGCGGCGCTGCAGGCGCAGGCGATCGTGGCGCGCAACTACGCGATCGTGGAGAAGGTCAAGGGCCTGAAGTCCGCGTGCGGGTGCCACGTCTACGACGACACCCGCTCCCAGCACTACACCGGCTGGAAGAAGGAGGGCGGCAGCTGGGGTGGCACCTGGGTCGCCGCGGTCGACGCCACGATCCAGGACGGCACGGTCACCGTGCTGCGCGACGCCCAGGGCCGGTTCGCCGAGACGCCCTACTTCGCGTCGACCGGCGCGGCAGGCGGCCGCCGCGGCACGGCCGCGAACAACGAGGTGTTCGGGACCGCGGCCCTGCCGTACCTCAAGCACGTGTACGACTCCTACTCGGCGAACGCGCCCGGCAACCCGTACCTGCGGTGGAGCGACTCGATCACGCAGTCCAGGGCCCGGTCGATCTTCGGGCTGTCGTCCGTGCGCTCGATCGCGGTCACGTCCCGCTGGTCGAGCGGCCAGGTCCGCACGCTCACTGCCACGTCCGTGACCGGGAAGAAGGTGTCCCGGACCAAGACGGCGGACGGCTGGCGCACCACCCTCGGGGTGCGGGGGTCGTGGGTCGCCTCCCTCTCGGGACGCTCGAGCTGAACGGCGGGCGACGCACGAGAGCCCCGCGCCGGGCGGCGCGGGGCTCTCGTGTCTCGTCGGTCGTGCGGGGGTCGGCGGGTCAGCGCGCCCCGTGCTCGGCGTGGAGGCGGTCCGTCTCGTCCTGGACGTGGACGGCGACGCCCTCGTAGGCACCCGCGTGCGCACGTGCGTGGTGCCCGCAGAAGAGGAGCTCTCCGACGGGCAGGACCACTCGCACGTACGCCTGGGCGCCGCAGCGGTCGCAGCGGTCGGCGGCGGTCAGCGGCTGGGTCGGTTCGGTCGTCGTGGTGCTCACGTCCTCATCCAACCAGACAGGTGGCCAGGACCATCCCGCTCCCCGGCCAGGTTCGCTCCGGGCATAGCGGCGTGGAGCACACGGAACACCTGTTCGGGTCGTCTACCCTCGTTCCCGTGACAGCCACCTCCGAGTCCGGGTACACCGCGCGCCACCTGTCGGTCCTCGAGGGCCTGGAGGCGGTGCGCAAGCGCCCCGGCATGTACATCGGGTCCACGGACTCGCGCGGTCTCATGCACTGCCTGTGGGAGATCATCGACAACTCCGTCGACGAGGCGCTGGGCGGGCACGCGTCGGCGATCCGCGTCGTGCTGCACGCCGACTCGTCGGTGACGGTCGAGGACGACGGCCGCGGGATCCCGGTGGACATCGAGCCCAAGACGGGCCTCACGGGCGTCGAGGTGGTCTACACCAAGCTGCACGCGGGCGGGAAGTTCGGCGGTGGCTCGTACACGGCCTCGGGCGGCCTGCACGGCGTCGGCGCCTCCGTGGTCAACGCGCTCTCGGCGCGGCTCGACGTCGAGGTCGACCGCGGCGGCAAGACGTACCGCATGACGTTCCACCGGGGCGAGCCCGGCGTGTTCTCGGACCCGGCGGCCGGCCCGTCCCCGGAGTCGTCGTTCGCGCCCTTCACCGACCACAGCGAGCTCGCCGTCGTCGGCAAGGTCAAGCGCGGCGTCACCGGCACCCGGGTGCGGTACTGGGCGGACCGGCAGGTCTTCCCGAAGTCGGCCGTCTTCAGCTACGACGAGCTCGTCACGCGGGCGCGCCAGACGACGTTCCTGGTGCCCGGCCTCAAGATCCTGGTGCGCGACGAGCGCGGGCTGCCCGGCACGCCGGGGGAGACCGGGCCGCACGAGGAGGTCTTCCAGCACGACGGCGGGGCCGTCGACTTCGTCGAGTTCCTCGCGCCGGACGCCCCGGTCACCTCGACCTGGCAGCTGCGCGGCACGGGCCACTTCACCGAGACCGTGCCCGTGCTGGACTCGCGGGGGCACATGTCGCCGCAGGAGGTGCAGCGCGACTGCGAGGTGGACGTGGCCCTGCGCTGGGGCGGCGGCTACGACACCGAGGTGCGCACCTTCGTCAACATCATCTCCACCCCCAAGGGCGGGTCCCACCTGTCGGGCTTCGAGCAGGGTCTGCTCAAGACGGTGCGCAAGCAGATCGAGACGAACGCGCGCCGGCTGAAGGTCTCCACCAAGGACGCCGCGGAGCGCATCGAGAAGGACGACGTGCTGGCCGGCCTCACGGCGGTCGTCACCGTGCGGCTCGCCGAGCCGCAGTTCGAGGGCCAGACGAAGGAGGTGCTGGGCACGGCGCCCGTGCGCGCCATCGTCTCGCGCGTGGTCGAGAAGGAGCTGGGCGCCCTGCTCACGTCGTCCAAGCGCGACGAGAAGGCGCAGGCAGCGCTGCTGCTGGACAAGGTGGTCGCCGAGATGCGCGCCCGCGTCACGGCACGCAAGCAGAAGGAGATCTCCCGCCGCAAGAACGCCCTCGAGGCGTCGTCCTTGCCGGCGAAGCTCGCGGACTGCCGCAGCGACGACGTGACCCGCAGCGAGCTGTTCATCGTCGAGGGCGACTCGGCCCTCGGGACGGCCAAGCTCGCGCGGTCCAGCGACTTCCAGGCGCTGCTGCCCATCCGCGGCAAGATCCTCAACGTCCAGAAGGCGTCGATCAGCGACATGCTCCGCAACGCGGAGTGCGCCGCCATCATCCAGGTGCTCGGGGCCGGGTCCGGCCGGTCGTTCGACCTGGAGGCGGCGCGCTACGGCAAGATCGTGCTGATGACCGACGCCGACGTGGACGGCGCGCACATCCGCACCCTGCTGCTCACGCTCTTCTACCGCTACATGCGCCCGATGCTCGAGGCGGGCCGGGTCTTCGCCGCCGTCCCGCCGCTGCACCGCGTCGAGGTGCTGGGCAGCGGACGGCGCAAGAACGAGTACCTGTACACGTACTCGGAGGCCGAGCTCACCGCCACGCTCAAGAAGCTGGACCGTGCCGGACGCCGGTACAAGGAGGACATCCAGCGTTACAAGGGCCTGGGGGAGATGGACGCCGACCAGCTCGCCGAGACGACGATGGACCCGCGCCACCGCACGCTGCGCCGCGTGACCGTCGAGCACGCCGAGGCGGCCGAGCGGGTGTTCGAGCTGCTCATGGGCAGCGACGTCGCGCCGCGCAAGGAGTTCATCGTCGCCGGTGCGAGCACCCTGGACCAGTCGCGGATCGACGCCTGACGGTCACCGGTCGCGATCGACCGTCCGGATGACGGCCCGAGCGGCGGGCGGACGCCCAGGATGGGTACCCTTCGGCCGTGAAGATCCCGCGCTCGCCCTCGTCCCGACTGCTCGCGCTGCTCCCGGCCACCGCCCTCGCCGTCGGCCTGCTGGCGGGGTGCTCCGACGACGGGACCGCCGACGGCGGCTCCACCGCCTCGACGTCGGTCGACCCCACGGAGCAGGTGGCGGAGAACCTCAGCGAGTTCTCCTACGCGGGCGAGGACGGCAAGACGGCGCTCGAGCTGCTGCAGAAGCACGACCCTGACGCGCAGGTGCAGGGCAAGGGCGAGAACGCCTACGTCACCGCCGTGCGGGGGCACGAGGCGGACCCCGACACCGAGTTCTGGGGCCTGTACGTCGACGGGGAGATGGCGCAGGTCGGGGCCGGTTCCCTCGTCACCAAGGACGGGCAGACCGTCACCTGGAAGCTCGAGGAGATCGAGAAGTGACCGCTGCCCCCGCCCCGCGCCTCGAGGCCCCGCTGCCCGCGCGCGAGCTCGCCCGCCGCTGGTGGCGCCCCGCCCTCGCGGTGCTGCTCGTGGTGGCCGCCGTCGTCTGGCGCCTGGTGAAGGACGACCTCGGCGCACCGCCGAACCTCGAGCTCTCGACCGCGGCGGCGTTCGCGGCGGCCGGCCTGCTGCGGCACCGCGTCGCCATGCTCGCCCCGCTGGCCGTCGTCGCGCTGAGCGACGTCCTGCTCGGCAACTCCTCCGTGCTGGTGTTCACCTGGAGCGCGTGGGCCGTCGTCGGCCTCGGCGCGTGGTGGGCAGGACGCACCCGCGGCACCGCCGGCCGCCTGGCCGCCGCGCTCGGTTTCGGCGTCGGGAGCTCGCTGTTCTTCTACCTGTGGACCAACGCGGGCGTGTGGTGGCTGGGCCGCGGCACCTTCTACCCCGCGGGTCTGGACGGGCTGGTGGCCAGCTATGTCGCCGGTCTGCCGTTCCTGCGGCCGATGCTGCTCGGCAACCTCGTGCTCGTGCCGCTCGCGGCCGGGCTGGTGGCCCTCGTGGCGCGGCTGGAGCGGGCGCGCGGGGCCGCCGTCATCCCGCTGCCGGCGCGGTAGCCTCGTCGGACGCGCTCGACGCACCGACAGGGAGACGAGGACCGATGCCCGCAGACCGGATCCGGCGGATGCCCTTCGCGAGCATCTATCCCCTCTACGTGCAGAAGGTGGAGCGCAAGGAGCGCGACCGGGCCGACGTCGACCGCGTCGTCACCTGGCTCACCGGCTACGACGCGGCAGGCCTGGAGCGCGCCGTCGCCGACGAGGTCGACCTGGAGACGTTCTTCGCCGAGGCGCCCGCCATGAACCCGGACGCCGTCCTCATCACAGGGGTGGTCTGCGGGGTGCGGGTCGAGGAGATCGACGACCCGCTGATGCAGCAGATCCGGTGGATGGACAAGCTGGTCGACGAGGTCGCGAAGGGCAAGAAGATGTCCTCGATCCTGCGCCAGGCCAAGGAGGCCAAGGAGGCCAAGGAGAGCACCCCGTAGCAGCCCGCGCTGGGGGGACGAGAACGGCGAGAGCTGCGACCGCAGC
>NZ_JBHUWC010000199.1:0-7383 GCF_042670225.1 Isoptericola sp. NPDC057191
GCCGAAGCCGGTCGACGAGCCCGTCGCCGAGCCGAAGCGTGCGGCCACGCCCAAGCCGGCGGCCGAGAAGAAGCCGACGGCGGAGAAGAAGCCGGCAGCCGAGAAGAAGGCGAGCGCCCCGGCGCCCGCCCCCCGGCCTGCCGCGCCCAAGCCCGCCTCGGCGGCTCCCGCCAAGCCGGCGGCCCCGCGGCCTGCGGCACCTCGGCCGAAGCCCAGCCCCCGCCCGGGACGCTGACGCTACTGACCATCTAGGCACCGGGTCGGCCTGCCGGCCCCGGTCCGCACACGTCACCCGCCCACCCGGGCGGATGACCGACACGAGGAGATACGGCAGTCATGCCGAAGAACAAGACGCACTCCGGCGCCAAGAAGCGCTTCAAGGTCACCGGCAGCGGCAAGCTCATGCGTGAGCAGACCAACGCTCGCCACTACCTGGAGCACAAGTCCAGCCGCCGCACCCGTCGTCTGGCTCAGGACCAGGTGGTCTCGGCCGCCGACACCAAGACCATCAAGAAGCTGCTCGGCAAGTGACCCGCCCGGGCGGATCGCGCCGTCGACGATGAACTCGTCGCACGCGGCCGCCGGCAGCACTTCCGGACCCGACACTGCAAGGAGCATCACGTGGCACGCGTGAAGCGGGCGGTCAACGCCCACAAGAAGCGCCGTACGACCCTCGAGCGCGCCAGCGGCTACCGCGGCCAGCGTTCGCGTCTGTACAGGAAGGCGAAGGAGCAGGTCACCCACTCCCTCGTCTACTCGTACCGCGACCGCAAGGCGAAGAAGGGCGACTTCCGCAAGCTGTGGATCCAGCGCATCAACGCTGCGTCCCGCGCGCAGGGGCTGACCTACAACCGCCTCATCCAGGGCCTCAAGGCCGCTGGTGTCGAGGTCGACCGTCGCATGCTCGCCGAGCTCGCGGTCAACGACGTGGCGGCGTTCAACGCGATCGTCCAGGTCGCCAAGGACGCGCTGCCGGCTGACGTCAACGCGCCGAAGGCCGCCTGAGCCACCGCTCAGCACCCGGACGCCCGGACACCCCTGACCTGTCGATGCCCCGCATCCCCGACGTGACGCTCGCCAACCCGCGAGCGGACCGGGTCAAGCAGGTCAGGGCGCTGTCCGGGCGTCCTGCGCGTTCCCGGCACGGGCAGTTCCTCGTCGAGGGGCCGCAGGGCGTGCGCGAGGCCGTGCGGCACGCGGCCGCCGACGTCCGGGACCTGTACCTCACGCAAGCCGCCGCCGAGCGCTACGTCGAGATCCTCGACGCCGCGCTCGAGGCCGGGCTCCGAGTCCATCTCGGCACCGGCGAGGTGCTGGAGGCGATGAGCCCGGACGCCCAGGGCGTCCTCGCCGTCGTCCGGTCCCGCGCGCTCGCGCTCGACGACGCGCTGCGGGAGATCGCCGGGCGGCCCTTGCTGGTCTCGGTGCTCGCGAACGTCCGCGACCCGGGCAACGCGGGCACGGTGATCCGCGCGTCCGACGCCGCCGGCGCCGACCTCGTGGTGCTCGCCGGCGAGAGCGTCGACCTGCACAACCCGAAGGTCGTCCGCTCCACCGCGGGCTCTCTCTTCCACCTGCCCGTCGTGACGGGGCTGCCGCTCGCCGACGTCGTGGCCGCCGTGCGCGGCGCGGGCTGCGTGGTCCTCGCCGCCGACGGCGCGGGACCGCACGACCTCGACGACCTTCTCGACGTGGCCGGCTCCGCGCCGGACGACGGCCGGCCCGACCTGTCGGGCTCGACCGCCTGGGTCTTCGGCAACGAGGCGTGGGGCCTGCCCGAGGCCGACCGCGCCCTGGCCGACGCCGTCGTGCGCGTGCCGATCCGAGGCCGCGCCGAGTCGCTCAACCTGGCCACGGCGGCCACGGTCTGCCTGTACGCGAGCGGACGCGCCCAGCGATGACGCGGGGCGGGCCGGCGCGGTCCGGTCCCCGTCTGCCGCGACGGCCGTCGAAGCCCTCCGCCGACCGCCCCGGACGCCTCCCGTCCGTGCACCGCGCCCGTGAATAGCATGGGCGGATGCGTCTGTTCACGGCCGTGTACCTGTCCGCCGCTGCGGGCGCTCACCTGGAGCTCGCCCTCGCCGGCGTGGGGGGTGCCGCCGTGGCCGACCCCGGGCGCGGTCTGCGGTGGGTCCCGCCCGACCAGCGCCACGTGACCCTCGCCTTCCACGGCGACGTGCCCGACGGCGCGGTCCCCGGTTATGTCGACGCCCTGCACGACGCCCTCGCCGACGTGCCGCCGTTCGAGCTGTCCCTGACCGGCAGCGGCTCTTTCGGGGGCCGGACCCTCTGGGTCGGCGTGGCCGGGGCGGTGGACGTCCTGCGCCGGGTCGCGGACCTCGTGCAGGACGCCGCCGTCGGGGTCGCGGGCCTGCCCGCCTCGGACCGGGCTTCCGGCCGACCGCACCTCACGGTCGCGCGCGCGACGCTGCGGTCCGCCGAGGGGCGACGGCAGGTCGCCGGCGCACGGGGCGGGTCGCGCCGCCCGCGCGGCCGGGAGCAGGAGGGGTCGCCCCTGGTGCCGTGGGCACAGGCGCTCGCCGTGTACCGGGGACCCGCGTGGGAGGTGGACGCCGTGCACGTCGTCGCCTCCCGGCTGGGGGAGGGGCGCTCCGGCGGCCCGCTGCACGAGGACGTCGCGGTCGTCCCGCTGACGAGCCGCGACGCGTCGGGCGGCCCCGTGCCATCATGGGAGGCGTGACACGCCGCGACCGCCGATTTACCGGGCCCGCCACGGGCCCGGCACCGGCTGCGCCCGCGCGCTGAACGCGCGCGGCACCGCGGACGCCGACCTGACCGGCCCGGGCGGGCACATAAACTGACCCCCGCCGCCACAGCCCTCGCAGGGACCCTCTCAGGAAGGCACGCATGTCCACGCCCGCACCCACCCCAGACCTCGGCCCCGACCCGCTCGACGTCGGCGCGCTCGACGCCGCCGTCTCCGACGCCCTCGCCGCGGTCGCCGCGGCGCGCGACCTCGACGAGCTCAAGGCCGTCCGCAGCGCCCACACGGGGGACCGGAGCGCCCTCGCGCTGGCGAACCGCGCCATCGGCACCCTCCCCGGCCCCGACAAGGCTGCCGCCGGCAAGAACGTGGGACCCCGCCGCGGCCGCGTGAACCAGGCGATCACCGCACGCCAGGCCGAGCTCGAGGCCGAGCGGGACGAGCGTGTCCTCGTCGACGAGGCCGTCGACGTCACGCTGCCGACCGACCGGCGCCCGGTCGGCGCCCGGCACCCGATCGAGCTGGTGCAGGAGCGCATCGCGGACTTCTTCGTCGGGCTCGGCTGGGAGATCGCCGACGGGCCCGAGGTCGAGGCGGAGTGGTTCAACTTCGACGCCCTGAACTTCGACCAGGACCACCCGGCGCGCCAGATGCAGGACACGTTCTACGTGGAGGGGGAGGGCGGCAAGCCGTCGAACCTCGTGCTGCGCACGCACACGTCGCCGGTCCAGTCCCGCTCGCTGCTCGAGCGGGGGGTCCCGCTGTACGTCGCGTGCCCGGGCAAGGTCTTCCGCACGGACGCGCTCGACGCCACGCACACCCCGGTCTTCCACCAGGTCGAGGGCATCGCCATCGACAAGGGCCTGACGATGGCGAACCTCGTCGGCACGCTGGACGCGTTCGCGCGGGCGATGTTCGGGCCCGAGGCGCGCACGCGGTTGCGGCCGAGCTTCTTCCCCTTCACCGAGCCCAGCGCGGAGATGGACCTGTGGTTCCCGCAGAAGAAGGGCGGGGCCGGCTGGATCGAGTGGGGCGGCTGCGGCATGGTCAACCCGAACGTCCTGCGGGCGGCCGGGATCGACCCCGAGGAGTACCAGGGCTTCGCCTTCGGGATGGGCATCGAGCGCACGCTCATGCTGCGTCACACGATCGCGGACATGCACGACATCGTGGAGGGCGACGTGCGCTTCTCCACCCAGTTCGGGACGGAGATCTGATGCCTCGCATCGTCACTGACTGGCTCGGCGAGCACGTCGAGCTGCCGGCGGACCTCACGGCGGAGCAGCTCGCCGCCGCGCTGGTGAAGGTCGGGCTGGAGGAGGAGGAGATCCACCCGGCCGCCGTCACCGGGCCGCTCGTCGTGGGCCGCGTGCTCGCACAGGCGCCCGAGCCGCAGAAGAACGGCAAGACCATCAACTGGTGCCTGGTCGACGTCGGCCCGGAGCACAACGCCGCCCAGATCAAGGGTGTCGACGACGCCGACGTGCCTGCCGGTGGCGCGCGCGGCATCGTCTGCGGGGCGCACAACTTCGGCGTGGGTGACCTCGTCGTGGTGTCGCTGCCCGGTGCCGTGCTGCCCGGTGGCTTCGCGATCGCCGCCCGCAAGACCTACGGGCACGTCTCCGACGGGATGATCTGCTCGGTGCGCGAGCTGGGCATCGGGGACGACCACGACGGGATCCTCGTGCTCACCCGCGCGGGCTTCGACGCCGCGGACCTCACGCCCGGACAGGACGCGACCGCGCTGCTCGGCCTCGGCGACGAGGTGCTCGAGATCAACGTGACCCCGGACCGCGGGTACGCGTTCAGCTACCGCGGCGTGGCGCGCGAGTACGCGCACTCCACGGGTGCGCGGTTCACCGACCGCGGGCTGGCGGAGAACCTGGTCACGCCCCCGCCGGCCGCCACCGCGGACGGGTTCGCCGTGGAGGTCGACGACGCCGCGCCGATCCACGGGCAGGTGGGGTGCGACCGGTTCGTCACGCGCGTGGTGCGGGGCATCGACCCTGCGGCGCCGACGCCGTCGTGGATGAAGCGTCGTCTCGAGGGCTCGGGCATGCGGGCCATCTCCCTGGCCGTGGACGTCACCAACTACGTGATGCTCGACCTCGGTCAGCCCCTGCACGCCTACGACCTCGCCCAGGTGACGGCGCCGATCGTCGTCCGTCGTGCGGCGCCGGGCGAGCGGCTCACCACGCTCGACGACACCGACCGCGCGCTCGACGCCGAGGACCTGCTCATCACCGACTCGCCCGCGGGCGAGCGTGGCTCGCGGGTCCTGGGTCTGGCCGGCGTCATGGGCGGCGCGTCCTCCGAGGTGAGCGACGCCACGACGGACGTGCTGGTCGAGGCGGCGCACTTCGACCCGATCACCGTGGCCCGCACCGCGCGCCGCCACCGGCTGCCGTCCGAGGCGGCCAAGCGGTTCGAGCGCGGCGTGGACCCGCAGCTGCCTGCCGTCGCGGCGCAGCGCGTCGTCGACCTGCTCGTCGAGCTGGGCGGCGGCACCGCCGACGCCGCGGTCAGCGCCCTGGACACGACGGTCGCACCGAAGTCCGTGCGCCTCGATGTCACCTTGCCCACCCGCCTGTCCGGCGTCGCGTACGACCGGTCGACGGTGGTGGGCATCCTCGAGCAGATCGGCTGCACGGTGACGGACGCCGTCACCGGCGCGGCGGTGGACGCCGTCCGCGTGACCCCGCCGACGTGGCGCCCCGACCTCACCGAGCCGGCCGCGCTGGTCGAGGAGGTCGTGCGGATCGCGGGCTACGACCAGATCCCCTCGGTGCTCCCGGCCGCCACCGGCGGTCGCGGCCTCACCTCCGAGCAGCGAGCCCGCCGGACGGTGGCGCGCGCGCTGGCGGAGGCCGGTCTGGTCGAGGTGCTGTCCTACCCGTTCGTCGGCGAGGCGGACCTGGACGCGCTCGGGCTGCCGGACGAGGACGTGCGCCGGGTGACCCTGCGGCTGGCCAACCCGCTGGCCGACGACCGGCCGTTCCTGCGCGCCGACCTGCTCTCGACGCTGCTCGAGACGGCGCGCCGGAACGTCTCGCGCGGCCTGCCCGACGTGGCGGTCTTCGAGATCGGCCTGGTTACCCGACCGGTGCCGGGCACGCCGGCTCCGCCCCAGCTGCCGGTGGGCGTCCGCCCGGCCGAGGAGGACCTGGCGGCGCTCGTCGCGGCCGTGCCTGCTCAGCCGCGGCACGTCGCCGGCGTCCTGACGGGCCGGGCCGTGCCCGCCGGGTGGTGGGGAGACGGGCGGACCGCCGACTGGGCGGACGCGCTCGGCGCGGCGCAGCTCGTGGCCGCGCGCACCGGCGCGGAGGTCACCGTCGTGGCCGACTCGCGGACGATGCCCTGGCACCCCGGCCGCTGCGCGGCGCTGACGCTGGCCGACGGCACCGTCGTCGGGCATGCGGGGGAACTGCACCCGAAGGTGGTCGAGGCGCTCGGCCTGCCCGCCCGTGCGTCGGCGTTCGAGCTCGACCTCGGCGCCCTGATCGCCGCGGGCGGCGACGAGCCGGTCGCCGCGTCGCCCGTCTCGGCGTTCCCGGCCGCCAAGGAGGACTTCGCGTTCGTCGTCGACGACGCCGTCCCCGCCGCGGACGTGCACGCCGCGGTCGTCGCGGGAGCGGGGCCGCTGCTGGAGGACGCGCACCTGTTCGACGTCTTCACCGGTGCCCAGGTGGGCGAGGGCAAGAAGTCCCTCGCCTACTCGGTGCGGCTGCGCGCCGCTGACCGCACCCTCACCGCGGACGACGTGCGAGCCGTCCGCGACGGTGTCGTCGCGGCGGCCGCCGAGAGCGTGGGGGCGGTGCTGCGTGGCTGACCAGGCCGCGACCGGCGCGACGCCGGGGCCGGAGGGCGCAGTCCCTCCGGCCCGCACGGCGCTGGTCACCGGCGCGAGCCGAGGCATCGGCCGGGTGGTCGCGGTCGGCCTGGCACGGGCCGGCCTGGACGTCGCCCTGCTGGCCCGGGACACAGCGGCGCTGGCGGAGGTCGCCGCCGAGGTGCGGGGGCTGGGCCGCGTCGCCCTGGAGCTGCCGTGCGACGTCACGGACCTGCCCGCGGTGGCCGCAGCGGTCGGCCGGGCGGAGGCTCCCACGTCGGAGGGCGGGCTCGGCCGGGTCGACCTGCTGGTCAACAACGCCGGTCGTATCGACGCGGAGGTGCCGCTCTGGGAGGCCGACCCGGACGAGTGGTGGTCGGTGCTCGAGACCAACGTGCGCGGGCCGTTCCTGCTCTCGCGGCACGTGGTGCCGGGCATGCTGGCGCGCGGCGGAGGCCGTGTGGTGGAGCTCAACAGCGGTGCCGGGTCGCACGACAACGCCGAGGCCACGGCGTACAACGCGAGCAAGACCGCGCTCATGCGTCTCGGAGCCGGCCTGCACGCTGCCGGTCACGATCGTGGGCTGCGTGTCCTGGAGCTCGCCCCGGGTGTGGTGCGTACCGACATGACCGGCGCGATGCGCGCTCACGAGGGGCGGACGGACTGGACCCCGGTGGAGCGGACGGTGGCGCTGACGACGGCGTTCGCCCGTGGGGACCTGGACGCGTGCTCCGGCTGGTTCGTGCGTGCGTCCCACGACACCCCGGAGTCGCTGGCCCGGCTCGCGGCTCGGGCGTCGGCGCCGGCCGCGCGCCGGCTGCGGGTGCAG
>NZ_JBHUWC010000200.1:0-7341 GCF_042670225.1 Isoptericola sp. NPDC057191
TTCCCTGACACGGAAGAGGTCACTGGTTCGATCCCAGTATCGCCCACCAGCACGACGAAGCCCCTGACCGGCTCCCCGGTCAGGGGCTTCGTCGTCCTTGGGCACGGAGGGGACGCCGCAGGCTCTGGGTCAGTGTCGACGCCTGCCGCGACACGGCGGTGCCCGTCATGATCCCGAGCGCGATCGCGAAGAGCGCCAGCACCAGATCCACGAGCTCGGTGACAGCCTGCGCACCGGACGTGGCCACCTCCGAGATCCCGATGAAGCCCAGCGAGCCGGGCACGAGCAGCCAGAAGCCGGGCAGCGTCGTCACGAGCCGCGACGGGCCCGTCCGTGCCCGCGCGACGACCCGCGCCACGACGACCAGCACGAAGCCGCCCAGGAAACCCGAGAGCTGCGGGGACAGGAGCACCGCCCCCACGGCCTGCGCGACGAACGCCGCGTACAGGGTCAGCGCGATCCAGCCCAACGAGCGGCGGGGCGCCGACGAGTACAGCACGTCCCCGCAGGCCACGAACGTCACGCCGACGTACGCGACCCAGGCAGGCAGGGGCGCCCCCGCCACCGGCTCCGGCGTCCCGACGGCAGCCACGCCGGCGACGACGCCGAAGGCGAGGAGGAGCAGCTGACCGAGCCCGTGCACCAGCCGGCTCGCGCCCGACACCACCTGGTGGTGCGTGAGCTCCATGGTGGCCGTGGTGAGCGCGGCGCCGGGCAGCAGGCTGACCAGGGGCGGCGCGACGAGGTCGACGAGGCTGGCGTCGACCAGCGGGCCGACGACGCCGATCGCCAAGACCGTGACGAGGAACGACGCGAGGACGGGCAGGGCGTTCGCGAGGGCGCTCCCCCGCGGCACGCTCACCTGCAGGACGCCGACGACGAGCCCGAGGGCCGCGACCCCGACGACCGAACCGGCGGTGGGTTGCTGGCACAGGGCGAAGCCGACGGACAGCAGGACGTGCCCGAGCACGGCCACCACGGGACCGAACCGGGCCGGCGCCGCGGCGATCTCGGCCAGCCGCATGCGCGCGTCCCGCAGCGACACGCGCGCCGCGGCCACGTCCTCGACGAGCGTGTCGAGGGCGCCGACCTGGTCCACGTGGAAGCCGAGCCCCGTCGAGCTCTCGTAGTAGGTGCGCACGTCGTCCGGCTCGTCGACCTGCACCAGCACGCCCGTGGGCACGACGAACGCGCGCACCTCCGCCTCGCCGCGGGTCCGCGAGACCTGGCGGAGCGCGTCCTCGACCTCGTTCGTCGCCTGCCCCGCGTCGAGCAGCCCGACGCCGAGCTCGGTGAGGAGCGGCACGAGGTCCGGGTCCACCACGTGCCGGGGCGCAGGCTGCGGCCGACTGGCGGGACCGCCTGCGTGCAGGACCGCGGCGAGACGCTCCCGCCAGCCTCGTCGCCGCGGCGGGGCCGGCTCCCCGCCCTGGCCCTCGCCCATGCGTCTCCGTCCTCGCCCCGCGCCGACGTCGCCCTCGGACGCACGCGCCCGCTCGCAGCATCAGGCCTGACGGCGCGGAGCGCGAACGCAACGGGACAGATCGTCCGGACGACAGCGGACGACCGAGGAGCGACAGACGAGCGACAGAGGGCGACCGGCACGGCGTCGCAGGTCACACGGCCGCGATTGGACCAGCCCGCCCCTGGCCGGGTAATGTTCCTCAGGCGCCGAGAGGCCGGGGGGAACCCCGGAGCTCCTTGGTCGCGCGGATGTGGCTCAGTTGGTAGAGCATCACCTTGCCAAGGTGAGGGTCGCGGGTTCGAGTCCCGTCATCCGCTCCGAGCTCTGCATTCCCGTCTCGGGAGCGCAGCAGCCGTTTGGGCGATTGGCGCAGCGGTAGCGCGCTTCCCTGACACGGAAGAGGTCACTGGTTCGATCCCAGTATCGCCCACCAGCACGAGGCCGTCCCGGACCACCGGGGCGGCCTTCGTCGTTCTCCACCCGCTTCCCGAGCCCAGCGCGACCGGCCGGTCTCGCCCGTCGCTCTCGTCACCGTCGCGGCGTAGCGTCAGAACCATGTGCCGCAACATCACGACCTTGCGGGGGCTCGAGCCGCCCGCCACCGACGAGGAGATCCAGGCCGCCGCGGAGCAGTTCGTCCGCAAGGTGACGGGCGTCCAGCGATCAGCGGGTCCCGCCACGCGCGAGCCCTGCGAGGAGGCCACCGCCGAGATCGCCGAGATCGTCACGCGCCTGCTGGGCGAGCTCCCGGCCCGGCGCCAACCTCCGAAGACGGTGCCGCCGCTGCGCCGCGAGGAGGTCCAGGCCCGCATCGCCGCGCGCCAGGCAGCGCGCGAGGAGCACGAACGGATGCACGAGCTCGGCATCGCCCACACGCACTAGGCTCGCCCGCGTGAACCACGCTTCGCCCGCCCCTGTCGACGAGCCTGTCGACGAGCCTGCCGCCGGCTCTCCCGACCCGGTCTCCGCGACCATGCACCGGGCCAAGGCGGCCGCACGGGCGTCGCACGTCACGGTGGGCCAGGTGCGGCACGTCGCGGGCGGCGTGGTCGAGATCGACTGCTCGTGCGGGATGGTGCTCACCAACGGGCCGGACTGGTCCCTCGACGAGCACATCCGCCTGCACCGCGCGGAGGCCCGCTACGTCGCGCTGAGCCGCGTCGCACCCGCCGGGATGCCGCGGCTGGTCCCCGTCGGAGCGGACCGCCTCCCCCGCTGAGGCGCAGCGCGGCCCTGCGGTCAGAGCTCGTCGGGGTCGTCCCAGGACACTCCGCTGGAGGAGCCCTCCATGGGGCCGTGCTCGGCCGCCGTGAGGGACGTCGGCGCCTTCGCCGCGTCGCCTCCCGCTCGCGCGTCGCCGAGCCGGTCGTCCTGCGGGCGGCGCCGGGGTGCCAGCCGCGCCTGCGAGGCGATCGACTCGTCCAACCTGTCCTTCACTGTCGCCGGGGTGACGGCGTCCGTGTGGTGCGTGCTCATGGGCCCAGGTCTAGCAGCAGCCGCGCCGGCCCGCCTGCGCTTGGCACAGTATTTTTGTCCAAGATCACCCGCGTCATGGCCGCCGCCTCCGCGCCTGCACGTGCCCCGGACGCCTCCTGACCGGCGCGTGCACGCTGGGCCGGTGCGCGCGCAGCCAGCCCCCGGACCACAAGCCGCGTGGACGGGTGCCCGTGGCTAGAGTGTCGGCCGTGACCGCTGCCGAGCCTGGCCTCGCCGACAGGGCGGCGCCCGGCCCCCCGCCCCCGCTCCCGCGCACGCAGGACCGCTGGCCGGGGCCCCGCCCCGTCGTCTGGGCCCCGCGTGCCCACACGGTCGAGGTGGTCCTGTCAGCGACGGGCGACCGGCTGCCGCTGCGCCTCGTGGGCGCGCACGAGCCCGGCTACTGGCGCGCCGACGACGAGCTGGCGGTCGGCACCGACTACATGTTCTCGATCGACGGCAGGGCTCCGGTCCCCGACCCGTGCAGCACCTCCCTGCCGCACGGCTTCCACGGGCCGTCCCGCGTGCTGGATCCGGACTTCCCCTGGACGGACGACGCCTGGCACGGCGCCGACCTCGGCGTCGGAGCCCTCCTGCGGGTCGACATCTCGACGTTCACGCCCGAGGGCACCCTCGACGCCGCCGCAGACCGCCTGGCGGACGTCGCGGACGCCGGCGTGGTCGGCGTCGAGCTCTCCCCCGTCGCCGCGTTCGACCTGGAGCGCGGGCCCGTCGGGGGCGTCCGCCTCTTCGCCGTGCACGAGGCGTTCGGCGGACCGCGCGCCCTGCAGCGGTTCGTCGACCGCGCGCACGCGCACGGCCTCGCCGTCGTGCTCGACGCCCCGCACCGCTGGGCCGTCGCCGACCGGCTCGGCCTGCACGCCTTCGGCCCCTATGCGGCCGGGTCGCGTATCGGCCCCCGCACCGGGGCCAGGCCGAGCCCTGCGGGCTCGGACAGCCCGCGCCTCAACCTCGACGGGACCGGCAGCCGGGGACCGCGAGACTTCCTCGTGGCCGACGCCGAGCGGTGGCTGCGCGACTTCCACGTCGACGGCCTGCTCCTCGACGTCGAGGCCCTCGTCGACCGCTCCGCGGTCCCGTTCCTCGGCGAGCTCGCCGAGGACGTCCACCGCCTCGGCGAGCGGCTCGGCCGTCGCGTCGCCCTCCTCGTGGACGGGCCGGGGCGCAGCGACCGGCTGACGACGGTCGTGCACGACATCCTCGCCGCCCCGGGTGACGACGACCGCGCCCAGGACCTGCGCAGGCTCGCCCAGGAGGTCTTCCCGCCCGCGTCCGACGCGCCCTGGCGCCCGCCGAGCCTGCGCCGCGCGCACCGCGCCACCCAGCGCGCCGCCTCGGTGCTCGTCCGCGACCTCACACGGCTCCCCGCCGCGAACCGGTCCGTCCCGTGGACGCCCGACGCGCACGAGGCCGACCTGGCGGCGACGGTCGTCACGGACGACGACCGGGCCTGCCTGCTCACCTTCGCGATCCTCGCCGGCACACCCCCGGTGCTCGACACCGAGCACGTGCCCGTCCCCGCCCGGGACGCGCGCACACGGCGGCTCGTGGCGTGGACCCGGACCCTCGTGGCGCTGCGCCCGGCGGCGTCGGCCGACCGCGACCAGGCGGTGGAGGTCCGGACCGACGGGACGACGCTGCTCGGGCTGCGTGGCCGTACCGTCGTCGCGCTCGTCACCGGCACGGAGGGAGCGACCCTCGACGTCACCGAGCTGCCGGACGACACGCGGCTCGTCGCTGCCTGGGACCCCGACGGCACGGCGTACGAGGGCGGCAGCCTGCGCCTGCCGCCCCGGTCGCCCGCGGTCCTGCACACCGGCCCGCTCGAGCCGTAGCCGGCCCGGCGGCGAGGTCGCGGTCAGGCCGCGAGGCGGCGCCCCTCCTCGGCGAGCGCGCCCAGGCGCGAGAGCGCCCGAAAGTACTTCTTGCGGTAGCCGCCGCGGAGCATCTCCTCGGAGAACAGGTGCTGCCCGGCGTCGCCGGCGAGCAGGACGGGCACGTCGCGGTCGTAGAGGCGGTCGACGAGCACCACCAGCCGCAGCGCCACCTCCTGGCGCTGCACGGGCCGCACGCCGGTGAGCGCCACCAGCTCGACGCCGTCGAGCAGGGCGCCGTAGCGGCTCGGGTGCACGGTGGCGAGATGGGCGAGCAGGTCGTCGAACTCGTCGAGGACCGCGCCGGGCCGGGCGGCGGCGGCGCGCGCCACGACGTCCCTGGCCAGCGCCTCCGACTCCGTGACCACCGCGCGGTGGCGGTAGTCCTTGCCGTCCACCCGCAGCACCTCGAAACGTGACGAGAGCGCCTGGATCTCGCGCAGGAAGTCCTCCGCGGCGAAGCGGCCCTCCCCCAGCGCCTCGGGCAGGGTGTTCGAGGTGGCGGCGAGGGCGACGTCGCGGTCCGCGAGCTCGCGCAGCAGACGGGACATCAGCACCGTGTCGCCCGGGTCGTCCAGCTCGAACTCGTCGATGCAGACGAGCCGGCGGCTGGCCAGCGCCTCGACGGTCGGGAGGAAGCCGAGGGCGCCCACCAGGTTCGTGTACTCGACGAACGTGCCGTACGCGACCGACCCGTCTCCCAGCGCGGCCGTGACCTCGTGCGCCAGGGAGGTGAGCAGGTGCGTCTTGCCGACGCCGAAGCCACCGTCCATGTACACCGCCGGGGCGGCCTTGCGACGCCCGAACAGCGCCTTGAGGCCGGACGCGCGCGCCGCCGTGATCTCGCGGGCGACCTCCTGCAGCCGGGCCGGCACCGTCGTCTGGCTCGGGTGTGCCGGGTCGGCGCGGTACGTCGAGAACCTGGCCTGCGCGAAGTGGCGCGGCGGCACGAGGTCCGCGAGCAGCCGGTCCGGCGAGACGGTCGGGCGGACGGCCGACAACGACGGCACCGAGCCCTCCCGGGGGCCGGGAGTCGGGGGCGTCGCGGCGGTGTCCTGCGTGAGCGTCACGACCGTCAAGGCTACGCCGCGTCAGTACGCTGGCCGCTGTGAGATCTGCCACGACGCCGCTGGACCTGCTCGTCCCCGGTCCCGAGCACCTGCCCCCCGACCCGGCCGAGACCCGGCTCGCCGCGCTCTACGAGACGCCTGCGGGCACACCGTCCGTCCGGGCCAACATGGTCGCGACGGTCGACGGCGGGGCCTGGGGCGCCGACCACCTGTCCGGGTCCATCAACGACGACGCGGACTGGCGCGTGTTCCGCGTGCTGCGCGCGGCGGCCGACGTCGTCCTGATCGGCGCCGGCACGGCGCGGCACGAGGGCTACACGGCGCTCGACCGGCCCGCCGGCCTCGCGTCCGCCGCCGAGCAGCCCCTCGAGCTCGCGCTGGTGTCGCGCTCGGGCCGGGTGCCGCAGCAGCTCACCACCGGCGACCGGCCGCCCCTGGTCCTCACCGGCGCCGCCGGGGCCCGGACCGCGGCGCGGATGCTGCCCGCCGACCGCGTCCTGGCGCTGCCTGCGGCGCACGACCCGGACGAGGTCGACCTCCGCGCCGGCCTCGCCGCGCTGGCTGACCGAGGGCTCGCGCGGGTGCTGTGCGAGGGCGGGCCGACGCTGCTCGCCGCGATGCTCGCGGACCACCTGGTGGACGAGCTGTGCGTCACGACCAGCCCGCTGACCGTGGGGCCCGGGCCGTCACGGATCGTCGCCGCCCCGCCGCACGGCCCCGTCGACACGCCCGCCGGGGGCGTCCCGGCGGCCCCGCCGGCGCCCGCGCGGCTCGCGCACCTCCTGCACGCGCCGGGCACGGGCACCCTCCTGGCGCGGTGGCTGCTGCGCTGACCTCGCGCGCGGCGCACCGGATGACTACGGTGCAGGCATGCCGACGACCGTCGTCCTCACCGAGGACGCCCTCACCGACGCCGACGTGGCGCACATCCTGTCCCTGCACGACGACCAGGCCGAGCGCTACCGCGTGCTCGTCCCCTCGGACACCGACCGCAACGTCGTGGCCGCGATCATCGACCACCTGTGGGTGGGTGAGCTGCGCGAGGCCGGGCAGGACCTCGTGGGCAAGGAACCCACCACCGCCGAGGCGCGGGTGACCGCCGCCGACCGCCTCGCGCGGTCGCTGGCCGCGCTGCGCGCGGCCGGGGCCGTGGCCGACGGCGAGGTCACCGACGAGGACCCGCTGCCCGCGCTGAGCGCGGCGGTCACGGCCGAGGGCGGGCCGGAGGGCGTGGCGGACGTCGTCGTCGTCACCTACCCGCACGTGGTGGCGGACACCTTCCGGTCCGACTGGGCCTCCCGCGCCCGCGAGCACCTGCACGCGCCCGTGCTGCACCTGTACGCCGGCACCAGCGAGATCGGCGACTGAGACCGACCCAGGAGTCCTCACGACCCCGGACGAGCACGACGGGCCCGCACCCTGCGCAGGGTGCGGG
>NZ_JBHUWC010000201.1:0-7322 GCF_042670225.1 Isoptericola sp. NPDC057191
TGAGTGCGCGGGGGCCCGAAAAGTGGCCAGCGCCACGTCACGCTCGGGCGTGACGTGGCTCTGACAACGTCGCCGGATCACTCGGCGGGCATCGGGATGGCGTCGTCGGCCCAGGCGTCCGGGGTGCCGACCCGCCACAGCGAGGGCACGAGGGCGATCCCCACGACGGTGACCGCGAGCAGCGCCACGAGCGTCCACAGCACGGCGCCGATGCCGCCCGCCCCGAGGAGGCTGCCGCCGACCAGCGGTGCGATCGGCAGGGCCGCCACCCCGCTGAGGCCCAGCACGGACGAGAGCCGCCCCTGCATCTGGTCCGGCGTGATCGCCGCGGTGTACCCCGCCATCGCGGCGTTCACCGCCGGGACGAGCAGCACACCCACCCCGATGAGGACGACGTACGCAGCGTAGGTCTGGACGAGAGCCATCCCGGCGAACGCGACGACCAGCAGCCCGAGCGAGACGACGGTGACGGCGCCGAGCCGCAGCCGCGCGACGAGCGGGGGCGCGAACAGCGAGCCGAGCAGCATCGACCCCGCGGCGACCATGTTGAAGACGCCGATGAGCACGGGCGGCGTGCCCGTCCGGGCGAGCTCGAGGCTGATGCCGATCATCATGCCGCTCAGCGCGACGTTGACCATGACGAACAGCCCGATGCTGGCGCGGAACAGCGGCACCGACCACACGTAGCGCAGCCCCTGCCTGAGGGCGACGAGGGGGTGCGTGGCGCGCGCCTCGGCGTCCCCGCCGCCGAGCGGCTCCCGGACGAAGAAGGCGCAGACGGCGGTGGCCGCGGTCCCCACGACCGCCCCGAGCATCGGCACCACGTGCGCGACGCCGTAGAGCACGCCGCCGAGCGGTCCCCCGAGCATCCCGGCGACGGCGTCGCGTCCTTGCGCGGCGGCGTACGCGGTGGGCAGCTGCGGCTGCGGGACGACGGCGCGGAACGCACCGCTGATGGCCGGGTCGAGGAAGGCGGTCGCCACGGCGGCGCCGAACAGGACCGCCGCGAGGTGCCACGCCGTCAGCCCGCCGAGGACCCCCGCGACCACGACCGTGGCCCACAGCAGGGCCGCGACGCCCGCCGCGACGACGACGAGCCGGCGGCGGTCCGTGCGGTCGGCGACGACGCCCGCGGGCAGCGCCGCCAGGAGCGCGCCGGTCTGCCCGACGGCGGCCACGACGCCGGCCGCGGTCGGCGAGCCGGTGAGCTGCAGCGCCAGCAGCGGCACCGCGAACCTCGTGACGCTGCCGCCCAGCGACTGAGCGGTGAGCCCGGACATGAGCAGCAGGTACGGGCGGTTGCGGCGCAGGGGCCCGACGGCCTCGGTCGTCGCGGTCCCCTCGGTCGGGGTGGCGGTCTCGCTCGGTGCGGACGGCGCTGCGGCCGCCGTGCTCTGGGTCATGACAGGAACGCTAGTCCCGCAACATCAGTTGCGCAATAGTCATTGCGCATCGAATCTTGCGCACCTGCCGTTGCGGGACGTTGCTAGGCTCAGAGCGTGCTGGAGACCTCGATGGACATCACCGAGCCGGAGGCGCTCCGCGCCCTGGCGAACCCCGTGCGGCAGCGGATCCTCATGCAGCTGGCCGTCATGGACCACGCGCGGGCCGCCGATCTCGCCGAGGCGATCGGGCACCCGGCCAACTCCGTGAGCTTTCACCTCCGGGTGCTCGCCAAGGCCGGGATGATCGTCGAGGCACCCGAGCACGCGCGCGACAAGCGCGACCGCGTGTGGACCAACGCGGCCGGCAGCTTCAACGTCAAGACCGACACCCCGGCCTCGCGGGAGGCCGTGCTGCGCCCCGCCATGCGCTGGGCCTCCGACGTCTTCATCAACGGGCACCGGGACGACGAGTCCGTGCGTCGACAGTTCATGACCTCGTCGATCCTGCTGACCAAGGAAGAGGCCGACGCCCTCGCCACGGAGGTGCACGAGCTGCTGAACCGCTGGGGGGACCGGACGCTCGCGGCAGCGCGTGCCGAGCCGGAGGTCGTGCGCGAGACCTACCAGGTGCTCAACGTCCTCGGGCCGCGCGACGACGTCCACCGGGGCACCGAGGCTCCCGCGCAGGACTGAGCGCGCGCGTCAGCCCAGGACGGCGCTCCGCCCCTCGACGCGCAGGCCCTCTCGGGCGATGCGGCCCACGGTCTCGACGAGCAGGGCGCGCTCGGCGACCTTGATCCGCTCGTGCAGGGCCGACTCGTCGTCGGTGTCGAGCACGGGCACGGTGGCCTGCGCGAGGATCGGGCCGGTGTCGACACCGGTGTCCACCACGTGCACGGTGCAGCCGGTGACCTTGACCCCGTAGGCGAGGGCGTCGCGCACGCCGTGCGCGCCGGGGAACGACGGCAGCAGGGCGGGGTGCGTGTTGACGATCCGCCCGGCGAACCGCTCCACGAACGAGGGTGCCAGGATCCGCATGAAACCGGCGAGGACGACGTAGTCCGGCCGGAACACGGCGACAGCCTCGGCGATGCCGACGTTCCACGCGGCCCGGTCGTCGAAGTCTGCTGGGGCGACGACGACGGACGCCACGCCGGCGTCGCGCGCGAGGTCCAGGGCACCGGCGCCGGGCTTGTCCGAGACCACGCCGACGACACGGGCGCCGTAGGCGGGGTCGTCGTGCGCGGCGAGCAGAGCGGCGAGGTTGGACCCTCCGCCCGACGCCAGGACGACGAGCCGAGCCTGGGCCGTCTCCCGGGTGGACGTGGACGCGACGGGGTGGCCGGACGGGGTCTGCACGGACGTCACCCTACTCGTCACCAGCTCATGGTCCCGGTCCCGCTCGGCGCCGCTACGAACGCCGCAGCCGCGCCCCGACGTCGAGATACGCGCAGACCAGCACGATCGCCGCGCCCGCACCGACCTCGACGGCCACCACGGCACCGAGGAGGGCGGGGTCGGCCCCGACCGCGGCCAGACGGCCGGCACCGGCCGCTCCCCCGGCCCACCACTGCAGCAGCCCCGTCACGACGCCCGCGAGCAGGACGACGCCCGCGAGCACCTGCGCGACGTCGGCCCACCGCACACGCTCCGGGTCGAGCCGCCGCCACGCGAACCAGCCCGCGAGCAGCCCGCACGCGACGACGACCAGCGGGCCCGCGACCGCGGCCGTCGTGCCCGACCAGTCCGGCCCCGGCAGCGCGCCCAGCAGGGGCACGGCGGGCAGCGGCCCGGTGGTCGTGCCGCCGGGGGCGAACGACGTGTCCTGCCCGACGGCGAACCCCGGCCCGGCCAGCCAGGCCGTCGCCCAGAGCACGACGTTGGGCAGCAGGGCGAGCTGCGCGACCGCGAACACCACGCCGCCGATCCAGCCGGGGTCGAGCCCGGTCACGACGTCCTCCGACGTCGCCCGGCCGGCCACGACCCACACGCCGGTCAGGGCGGCCCCGAGCCCGAGCAGCGCGAACAGCGCCACCGTCCCTGCCTGCAGGCCGAGCCGCACGACGTCGGGCACGGCGCGGTCCAGGAGTCCGCCGGGGACGACGACGAGCGGCCGGTCCGGCGGGACGAGGATGCCCAGCGCCGCGCCGGCCCCGCCCACGACGAGCCCTCCGAGGGCGGCCAGGGCGAGCCGTGGGCCCGGGGCGGCCAGCCCGTCGCCGCCCGCCACTCCTGCCGTCGCCAGCGCCAGCGCGCAGGTCACGGCGGCGTAGGTCGTGGCCGCGCCGACCCAGGCAGGGAGGGTGGGCAGCGCGGAGCGCTTGACGGACACGTAAGCGGTGAAGACGGCGAGCGCCCCGATGCCGAGCGGGATCACGGTGACGACGCCGGCCCCCGCAGCCATCGGTACGCCGTGACCGAGCAGCCAGAGCCCGGTCGCGACGCCGACGGCGCCGGTCCATGCGGAGTCGGCGGAGCCGCCCAGCGCGCCGACCACGGCCAGCAGCACCACGACCGCACCGGACAGGACGATCCCCTGCACGGCGGCCCAGGCGCCGGAGGTCGCCGCGGCGAACCGCTCTCCCCCGCGGCCGGGGCCGCGGCCCGGGGCGGCGCCGTCGACCGTGCGGACGATGCGGGTGGGTCGGGTCCCGGGTGGTGCGCTCACGGCCCCATCGTCACCCGCGCGCCTGCCAGAACCTCGCAGACACACAGACGGCGCCCGCCCCCAGGGGGCGGACGCCGTCGTGCGCGTCGTGCAGGGCGTCAGGACGCCTGCAGGTCAGAGCGCCTTGAGGATCTCGCGCATGAGCTCGGCGGTCTCGGACGGCGTCTTGCCGACCTTCACGCCCACGGCCTCGAGGGCCTCCTTCTTGGCCTGCGCGGTGCCGGCCGAGCCGGACACGATCGCACCGGCGTGGCCCATCGTCTTGCCCTCGGGGGCGGTGAAGCCCGCGACGTAGCCGACGACCGGCTTGGTGACGTGCTCGGCGATGTACGCCGCCGCGCGCTCCTCGGCGTCGCCGCCGATCTCGCCGATCATGACGATCGCCTTGGTCTCCGGGTCGTTCTCGAAGGCCTCGAGCGCGTCGATGTGCGTGGTGCCGATGACCGGGTCGCCGCCGATGCCGATGGCGGTCGAGAACCCGAGGTCCTTCAGCTCGTACATCATCTGGTAGGTCAGGGTGCCCGACTTCGACACGAGGCCGATGGGGCCCTTGCCCGTGATGGTGTGCGGCGTGATGCCGGCCAGCGACTCGCCCGGCGTGATGATGCCGGGGCAGTTCGGGCCGATCATGCGGGTCTTCTTGCCCTGCAGGTAGGCGAAGACCTCCGCCGAGTCCTGCACCGGGACGCCCTCGGTGATGACGACGATCAGCGGCATCTCGGCGTCGACGGCCTCGATCGCCGCGTCCTTGGTGAACGCCGGGGGCACGAACAGGACCGACACGTTCGCGCCGGTCTCCGCCATGGCCTCCTTGACGCTGCCGAAGACGGGGAGCGTGACGTCGTTGCCCTCGTGGTCCTTGTGGGTCACGGTGGTGCCGGCCTTGCGGGCGTTGACGCCGCCCACGATCTGCGCGCCGGAGTCGAGCATCAGGGCGGTGTGCTTGGCACCCATCCCGCCGGTGATGCCCTGGACGATGATCTTGCTGTCCTTGTTCAGGTAGATCGACATGGTTCTGAAGTCTCTGCTTTCGACGTCTGCGGGGCGCTCAGAGGTGGGCGAGCTCGGCGGCCTTGGCGGCGCCGCCGTCCATGGTCTCGGCCAGGGTGACCAGCGGGTGGTTCGCCTCGGCCAGGATGGCGCGGCCGAGGTCCACGTTGTTGCCGTCGAGACGCACGACCAGCGGCTTGCTGGCCTCGTCGCCGAGGATCTCCAGCGCACCGACGATGCCCTTGGCGACCTCGTCGCAGGCGGTGATGCCGCCGAAGACGTTGACGAACACGCTCTTGACCTGCGGGTCGTTGAGGATGACGTCCAGGCCGTTCGCCATGACCGTGGCGTTGGCGCCGCCACCGATGTCGAGGAAGTTGGCGGGCTTGACGCCGCCGTGCTCCTCGCCGGCGTACGCGACGACGTCGAGGGTGCTCATCACGAGGCCCGCGCCGTTGCCGATGATGCCGACCTCGCCGTCGAGCTTGACGTAGTTGAGGCCGTTCTCCTTGGCCTTGGCCTCGAGCGGGTCAGCCGCGGCCTTGTCCTCGAGCTCCGCGTGCTCGGGGTGGCGCACCTCGGAGGCGTTCTCGTCGAGCGAGACCTTGCCGTCGAGGGCGACGATCGCGCCGTCCTCGGTGCGGACCAGCGGGTTCACCTCGACGAGGGTGGCGTCCTCGGCGGTGAAGACCGTCCAGAGCTTCTGGATGACGTCGGCGACCGGGGCCTTGAGGTCGTCGGCGAAGTTCGCGGCGTCGACGATCTCGCGGGCCTTGGCCTCGTCGATGCCGACGATCGGGTCGACGGCGACGCGGGCGAGCGCCTCGGGGCGCTCGACGGCGAGCTGCTCGATCTCCATGCCGCCCTCGACGGAGCACATGGCGAGGTAGTTGCGGTTCGCACGGTCCAGGAGCACGGAGAAGTAGAACTCCTCGGCGATCTTGGCGCCCTGCGCGATCATCACGCGGTGGACGGTGTGGCCCTTGATGTCCATCCCGAGGATCTCGGAGGCCTTCTCCTCGGCCTCCGCCGGGGAGTGGGCCAGCTTGACGCCGCCGGCCTTGCCGCGGCCGCCGGTCTTCACCTGGGCCTTGACGACGACGGTCCCGCCGCCGAGCTTCTCTGCACCTGCGCGAGCCTCTTCGGGCGTCGTCGCGACGACGCCGCCGAGCACGGGCACGCCGTGCTTCTCGAAGATGTCGCGAGCCTGGTATTCGAACAGGTCCACCCTGCTGCGTCCTTCCATCGGTGGTGCCCCTGGGTCGGCAGAGGCCGGCACGAACGGATGTCTCGACATCAAGACATCCCCGAACAGGGTAGTCCGACCCGAACGACAGCGGGAACAGCGGCCCCTGATCTCCGGCTGCGGGTGACCGATCCCACACCCCCGGCGCGAGCTGTCAGAGCCACGCGCGGGTATGACCCCGCCTCACTCTGACAGGTCCACGCGCGCCAGACCTGTCAGAACCAGGACCCGGTAGGGCGGCACATGGCTCTGACAACTCGCGCGTCAACCGGGGTTGACAGTCGTCATACCGTCAACCATAGTTGACGGCATGACCGAACAGACGCTCGTCGGCGCGGCCGCCGGCGACGACCCCGGAGAAGGCCTGCGGGCCGTCCGCGCGCTGCGCGACCTGGCCGACCGTCTCGAGACGCTCCAGGTGGAGCGGGCCCGGACGCTCGGCTGGTCGTGGCAGGACGTCGCGGACGCGCTCGGCGTGAGCAAGCAGGCGGTCCACAAGAAGCACGGCAGGAGGATCTGATGTTCGAGAGGTTCACGAAGGACGCGCGCGCGGTCGTCGTCGGCGCCCAGGAGGTGGCGGTCGAGCTGCGCACGGACACGATCGACACCCGGCACCTGGTGGTCTCGCTCACCCGGCGCGACGCGACCGCGGCCGCGGCCCTGCGCGCCGTCGGCCTCGACCCGGCCGACGTCGAGGCCCGCTGCCGCCGCGCCGTCGAGGCGGAGGACTCGCTCGACGGCGCGGCGCTGGCCGCCGTCGGCGTCGACCTCGCCGAGGTCCGCCGGCGCACCGACGAGGTCTTCGGGCGCGGCGCGCTGGACCGCGCCGGGAAGCCACGGCGGCAGCGCTCGCACCACCCGTTCGCCCCGGACGCGAAGAAGGCGCTGGAGCTCGCGCTGCGCGAGGCCGTGCGCCTCGGCGACAAGGGGATCGACGAGGGCCACCTGCTGCTCGGCGTCCTGCGCGCCGACTGCCCCGGCGGCCGCGTCCTGGAGTCCGCCCTGCACGACGCGGGCAGCGACGTCCCCGCCC
>NZ_JBHUWC010000202.1:0-7184 GCF_042670225.1 Isoptericola sp. NPDC057191
CCGCTTGACCCCGTGCACGAACGCCGCGAGTTCCTCGGCGTCGAATCGCGGTGAGGGGACACCGGCGTCGGGTCAGGGGAGGACGACGATCTTCCCGGTCTGCTCCCCGGCGTCGAGGCGGGCCAGCCCGTCGCCCACCTGGGCCAGCGACACCTGCGAGTCGACGACGGGCCGCACCCCCGTGCGGGCGACGAACCGGACCAGGGCGGCGAGGTCGTCGCGCGTCCCCATCGTCACGCCCTGCACGCGGATCTCGTTGAAGAAGACGCGGGTCAGCTCGGCGGGCGGGGCGTCGCCCGACGTCGCCCCGCACACGACGATCGTGCCGCCGGGGCGCACGGACCGCACCGAGTGCGCCCAGGTGGCCTGACCGACCGACTCGACCACCGCGTCGACGCGCTCCGGAAGGCGCCCGCCCGTCTCGATCGCGTGCGCGGCGCCCAGCGCCACGGCGCGCTCGCGGCGCTCCGCGGACCGGGACGTGACGGTCACCTCGAGTCCCGCGGCGGCTCCGAGCACGACCGCGGCGGTCGCGACGCCGCCACCCGCGCCCTGCACCAGCACCCGGTCGCCGGGAGCGAGGCCCGCCGCGCCGAACAGCATCCGGTACGCGGTGAGCCAGGCCGTCGGGAGGCACGCGGCGTCCTCGAACGACAGGTCGTCGGGGATCGGCACCAGGTTGTGCGCGGGCACGGCCACGCGCTCGGCGAGGGTGCCCGGGTACTGCTCCGACAGGAGGGTGCGGCGCTCGTGCGGCCCGACGCCGTGCCCGTCGGCGCCGATCACCCCGTGCACCAGCACCCGCGTGCCGTCCGAGGTGGTGCCGGCGGCGTCCGTCCCGAGGATCATCGGAAGCTGCTCGGCCCGCAGCCCGACGCCGCGCAGCGACCACAGGTCGTGATGGTTCAGCGTGGCGGCACGGACGTCGATCGTGGTCCAGTGCTCGCGCGCCTCCGGTTCCGGCCGGTCGCCCACCTCCAGGCCGTCGAGCGGGGAGTCGGGCGAGAACCGGGCGACGGTGGCGGCGAGCATGCAGCCCAACCTACTGGCCGGGCCGCTAGGTTGTGGCGCATGCCAGTCGGTGACGTCGAGGAGAGGCTCACGGCCGCGCGCGCCGCCGTCGTCGAGCACACGCAGCAGTCCGGCCGCCGGGAGCGCGCACGCCAGGCGCTGGCGGCCGCGGACGAGGCGCTCGTGACGGCGCGGGCGTCCCTCGCGGACGAGACGGCGGACGTGCGGCGGCTGGAGTCGCTCAGCCTGGCGCGCGTGTGGTCCGCGGTGCGCGGCGACCGGGCGCAGCGGCTGGACGCGGAACGGGCGGAGCAGCAGGCGGCCGAGTACGTCGCGGCGTCCGCACAGGCCAGGCGCGACGCGGCCGCCCGCGACCTGGCCGACGTCGAGGCGGCGATGGACGCGCTCGGCGACGTGCAGGGCCGCTGGACGGCGGCCCTGGCCGCCAAGGAGGAGTGGGTGCGCGACGGCGGCGGCGCGGCCGCCGCGGAGCTGGCCGACGTGGCCGAGCAGACCGGCGCGTGGCGCACCGAGCAGCGGGAGATCGCGGAGGCACGGCAGGCCGCCGCGGTCGCCGCGGCAGCCTTGTCCGCGGCCGGGAACGAGCTGCGCAGCGCCGACGGCTGGTCGACCTACGACACGTTCTTCGACGGCGGCGCGATCGCGAGCATGGCCAAGCACGACCGTCTCGACAAGGCCGCCGCGCTCCTGCGTCGGGCCGACGGCGCGCTGCGGCGGCTCACCGTGGAGCTGGGCGACCTCGGCGAGCAGGGCGTGGGCGACGTCGGGGTCGACGGGTTCACCCGCACGCTCGACGTCTGGTTCGACAACATCTTCACGGACTGGTCCGTGCGCAACCGGATCGCGGAGGCGCGCGACCGTGTCCGTGTCGCGGGCCGTGCGGTGGACACGGTCCGCGCGCGCCTCGCCGCACGAGCCTCGGCCGCGGACGCCGAGCTCGCCGCCCTCGCCGCCCGCCGGGAGCGACTGCTCGTCAGCTGACGCGCGGGTCGGTCAGGGCGCGCCGACGTCGAACATCCACGTGATGCCGTACCGGTCGGTCACCTGGCCGTAGAAGTCGCCCCACGGCGCCTTGTCGAACGGCATGGCGTCCGATCCGCCCTCGGCGAGCTTCGCGTACGCGCCCGCCACGTAGTCGTAGTCCTCCGGCCCGCCGGTGAGTGCCACCGTCACCCCGCTGGTGGGGGCCACGTACGGCATCATCGAGCCGGAGTCGGCGGCCATGAGGGTGAGGCCGGACGGCGTGTCGAGCTGGCCGTGCATGACGAGGTCCTTGTCGGCGTCCTCGATCGGCATGCCGGAGTCCGCGGGCATGCCGCCGAACGTGCTGATGTCGAGGTCGCCGCCGAGCACCGACTGGTAGAACTCGAGCGCCTCGCGCGCCTGGTTCTTGAAGCTGAGGTAGGGGTTGAGCCGGACCATGGGTCGCCTCCAGCACGGGTCGCGGGTGGGCCGGCCGCGCGGGTCGGCGGCCGGGAACCACGCTAGGCGCGCCCCCCGACACGCGCGCGACGACCCGTCAGCGCGAACCCGGCCCCCGCCGGGTCACTCGGCGCCCCCGGCCTCCTCGACGCTGACGTTCGCGAGGAACTCGGCCACGATCGGGCCGAGCTGGTCGAACTCGATGAGGAAGCCGTCGTGGCCGAAGTCGGAGGTCACGATGCGCAGCGGCTCGGCGCCAGGGATCCACGCCGCGATGCGGCTCGCCTGGTCCGGCGGGAACAGCCGGTCCGAGTCGACGGCCACGACCAGCGCGCGCGCCGTGATCTGCGACAGCGCCGACTCGACACCGCCCCGGTCGCGGCCCAGGTCGTGGCTCAGCATCGACTCGGTGAGCACCAGGTAGGAGTTCGCGTCGAACCGACGCGCGAGCTTGTCCCCGTGGTGGTCCAGGTACGACTGGACGGCGTAGCGGCCGTCGCCCAGCGGGTCCTCGCCACCCTGCGGCAGCCGTCCGAAGCGGACGTCGAGCTCGGCCGCCGTCCGGTACGTGGTGTGCGCGATCTGGCGGGCGATGGCGAGGCCGGCGTCGGGTCCGTCGCCGTCGGCTGCCTCGTAGTAGTCGCCCCCGCGCCAGCGCGGGTCGGCCCGGATCGCGCCCAGCTGCGGGTGCGCCCACGCGATCTGGTCGCCGGACGTCTGTGCCGTCGTGGCGATGGCGGCGATGCCGTCCACCGCGATGCCCGCCTCGGGGCCGAGCAGGGCCCACTCGAGCACGCGGAGCCCGCCCATCGAGGCGCCGGCGACGAGCGTCCAGCGCTCGATCCCCAGCTGCCGGGCGAGCTCGATCTCGGCGGCCACCTGGTCGCGGGTCGTCACGCGGGGGAAGCGGCCGCCCCACGGGCGGCCGTCAGGAGCGTCCGACGCGGGCCCGGTGGTCCCCTGACAACCGCCCAGCACGTTCGGCGCGACGACGAAGTATCGGTCGGTGTCGATGGGCGCCCCGGGGCCGATCATGTCCGCCCACCAGCCGGCGGTCGGCTGGCCCGGCCCGGGGGCCCCGGCCACGTGCGCGTCGCCCGTGAGGGCGTGCAGCACGAGGACGGCGTTGGACCCGTCCTCGTCCAGCTCGCCCCAGGTCTCGTAGGCGACCCGCACGTCGGGCAGCACGCCGCCCGCCTCGAGCTCGACCGCGCCGACGTCGGCGAACTTCTTCTCCGCGACGGGGTCGCCCTCGCGCCACGCCCCCGTGGCGGGCACCGGAGGCTTCACGCGGGACCGGGAGACCGGCGTCGGGCGGACCCGCGGGGCGTCGCCCGAGGTGCGGCCGCCCACCGACGGCACGGTGGGGGCGACGCGCACCCCGCCGCCGCGACGCACCGGCAGCCGTCCGGGCATCCCCGTCGCGCGCGTCACGCGGCGGCCTCGTCGTCCGTCGTCGCGCCCGCCGTAGCCGGAGCCGTAGCCGTAGCCGTCGCCGCGGCGAAGCCGAGCTCGAGGTCGGCCAGGATGTCCTCGATCCCCTCGAGCCCGACCGAGAGCCGCACCAGGCCCGGCGTCACGCCGGAGAACGCCTGCTCGGCCGGGGTGAGCTGCGAGTGGGTGGTCGAGGCGGGGTGGATGACCAGCGAGCGCACGTCGCCGATGTTGGCCACGTGCGAGTGCAGCCGCAGCGCCGAGACGAACGCGCGGCCCGCGGCGGACGCCTGCTCGGGGTCGGTCGCGTCGAGCTCGAAGGCGATGACGGCGCCGGCACCCTTCGGGGCGTAGCGCTGCGCGTTGGCGTGCCACGGGGACGACGGCAGGCCGGCGTAGTGCACGACGCGCACGTCGTCGCGCTCCTCCAGCCACTCGGCGACGCGCTGCGCGTTGGCGACGTGCCGCTCCACGCGCAGCGAGAGCGTCTCGAGGCCCTGGGCGAGCAGGAAGGCGTTGAACGGCGCGACGGCGGGGCCGAGGTCGCGCAGCAGCTGGACCCGCGCCTTGAGCACGTAGGCGAGGTTGGCCCCGAGCGCCGAGCCGACGCCGAGGTCCCGCGCGTAGACGAGGCCGTGGTAGCTCTCGTCGGGCTCGTTGAAGCCGGGGAAGCGCTCGGGCTGCGCCGCGTAGTCGAAGGTGCCGCCGTCGACGATGACGCCGCCGATCGCGGCGCCGTGGCCGCCGAGGTACTTGGTG
This sequence comes from Isoptericola sp. NPDC057191, assembly GCF_042670225.1. Taxonomy (NCBI): domain Bacteria; kingdom Bacillati; phylum Actinomycetota; class Actinomycetes; order Micrococcales; family Promicromonosporaceae; genus Isoptericola; species Isoptericola sp. NPDC057191. The sequence continues at coordinate 4,648 of NZ_JBHUWC010000202.1, forward strand.
GCGGAGTGCACGACGACGTCCGCACCGTGCTCGATCGGCCGCACCAGGTACGGCGTCGCGATCGTGTTGTCCACGATGAGCGGCACCCCGACCTCGTGCGCGGCGTCGGCGACACCGGCGATGTCGAGCACGTCCGCGCGGGGGTTGGGGATCGTCTCGGCGAAGAACGCCTTGGTGTTCGGCCGGGCGGCCGCGCGCCAGGCGGCGGGGTCGTGCGGGTCGTCGACGAACGTCGTCTCGATGCCCAGCTTGGGCAGCGTGTGGCGCAGCAGGTTGTACGTGCCGCCGTAGAGGCTGGGGCTGGCCACCACGTGGTCGCCCGCCTGCGCCACGTTGAGGATCGCGAGGGTCTCGGCGGCCTGGCCGGAGGCGACGAGCAGCGCCCCGACGCCGCCCTCGAGGTCGGCGACGCGGGCCTCCACGGCCTCCTGCGTCGGGTTGCCGATGCGCGTGTAGATGGGGCCGAGGTCGGCGAGCGCGAAGCGGTCGGCGGCGACGTCGGCGCTGGGGAACTCGAACGACGTGGTCTGGTAGATCGGCAGCGCGCGGGCCCCGTTGACGGGGTCGGGGCTCTGGCCGGCGTGGATCTGGCGGGTCTCGAAGGTCCAGCGAGAGGTGGTCATGACGTGCTCCTGGCAGGTGGGCGCGGGTCGGCTCGGTCGGCGATCGGGCCGCGGCGGGTCCCAGGGGCCTGCGCGTCTGAGGCGGGGCCGCGGCGGTCTGCTGCGCACGCGGAGCGGATGGCTGGGTCGACGAGCGGCCGCAGGCAGGCGAACGTGCGCGGTGGTCAGCGGCACATTCGGCGGGTCATGCGGACGACGGTAGCCCTGGCGCACCGGGGGCGACAGCCGGATCTCGCCATCTGAGACCAAAATATGGACGGCGTGTCGCCTTGCTTCCCGGGCGGGCCTCGCACTCTCCGGTGGCGGTGCGTGCCCGATCGGGTGAGCCTGGGCGAGGTTGCCCGGACAGCGCCTGCCCGAAGGAGGAGCAGCCCATGCGTCGCACCAGCCGTCCGTCTGCGGACCGCGGGACCACCCGCGCCGGAGGTGTGCCTCGCGTGGCCCGATACCGGCGAGCGACCGCGCTGGCGATCGTGGCGCTGCTCGGCGGGGTGCCCGCAGGCGGGGCCGCGTGGGCCGACCCGCCGTCCGACGACGACGTCGCCGCCGCGCACGCGGCCGAGGACGCGGCGCGTCTGGACGTCGCCGGGGCGCAGGCGCGGCTCGACGCGATCCGTGCGGAGCTCGCGCGGGCCGAGGCCGACGTCCAGACCGCGGCGGAGGACTACGCGGAGGCGCGCGAGGCGCTCGCCGCCGCGAAGCGCGAGACGCACGCCGCGCGCGAGCGCGCCGACCGGGCCCAGGCGGCCGAGGACGCCGCCCGGTCCTCCCTCGCCGACGCCTACCGGACCACCGCGCGCGCGTCCGAGAGCGCCCTCGGGCCGCTCGACGTCGTGGCCGGCGCGCGCGACCTCGGCGACGTCGTCTCCTCGGACGCGGCACAGCGAGCCGTCGACCGGCGGATCGCCCGGACGCTGGCACAGCAGGCGGACCTGCGCGCCACGGCGCGCAACGCGGACGCCCGGTGGGACGCCGCGCGCGCCGCGCAGCAGGAGGCGGGCGAGGCGGCCGCGGCCGCTTTCGCCACCGCGCGGCGCACCGCCGCCGACCTCACCGCCCGCACCACCGCCGCCGAGCAGGAGCGCGACCGCCTGTTCGCACGCCTTGCCGACCTGCGCAGCACCACCGTCGAGCTGGAGCGACAGCGCGAGGCCGACCGGCAGCAGCGCGCGGCGGCGGCGCGGGAGCGAGCCGCCAAGGCCGCCGCCGAGGCGGCGTCCGGGGCGGTCGGCGAGGGGTCGGACGCCACCGCGTCGCCCGACCGGTCCGCGGACGCTCCGCGCGCGTCCGCGACGACGGGCGGGACCCGGGACACGGCGTCCGACGGCGACGACCGCGCGCAGCCCGACCCACGGCCGACGCGCACGCAGGAGCCCGACCCTGCCCCGGCGCCCGATCCCGCACCCGACCCCGCGCCCGACCCGGCGCCTGCCCCGTCGCCGAGGCCGGACCCGAAGCCCGACCCGACGCCCCAGCCGCCGCCGGTCAGCGGCGTCGGGCAGGGCAGCGCCGCCCAGGGGCGCGCCGCGCTGGCCTGGGCGCGCTCCAAGATCGGGATCGCGTACCAGTGGGGCGGGACGGGCAACCCGGGCTACGACTGCTCCGGCCTGACGTCGGGGGCGTGGAACGCCGCAGGCGTGTGGATCACCCGCACGTCGCGGTCGCAGTACCTCACGGTCGGGAAGGTCGCGTACGGCTCGATGCGGCCCGGCGACCTCATCTTCTACGCGAACGACCCGTCCGACCCGTCGACCATCCGGCACGTCGCGCTCTACGCCGGGAACGGCATGATGGTCGAGGCTCCGCGCCCCGGCGTCGACGTCCGCGAGACCTCCGTCCGCTGGGACGACGTCATGCCCTACGCCGGTCGCCCCTGACCGCCCCTGAGGCTGTGGGTACGGAAACGGCGAGAAT
>NZ_JBHUWC010000203.1:0-7127 GCF_042670225.1 Isoptericola sp. NPDC057191
GAACCGGACCGGCGCCGCTCCACCCGTCGGGGGTGGGGGCTGAGGGGGTCAGCCCGCCTGGCCGTTGAGCATGGGCGTGAGCTTCTCGTCGTACTGCGCGGCGAGCATCTTCACGTCATCGCCCTCGGCGATCTTCTGGAAGAGCTCCTCGTAGACGAGGGCGCCCTCGACGGCGGCCCAGCCCGGCGCCGCCGGGGTCAGCTTGGAGGCCTGGGCGGTCTGCACCGTGACCTCGCCGAACTTGTTCGGGTTGCCGTCGGCGTCGACCGTCATGAGCTTGTCGAAGTCCGAGTTGGCCGGGCCGAGGCCGGCCTGCGCGAGCTTGGTCTGGTACTCGTCCGAGTAGACGACCTTCAGCAGGTTCTCCGCGAGCTCCGGGTGCTGCGACTTGGCCGAGACGGCCAGGTTGGAGCCACCGGCGAACACCGGCGCGACGCCGCCGTCGACGCCCGGCAGGGCGAAGATGTCGAACTTGGAGTCGTCCGCCATGCCGTCGGGGACCTCCTTGCCGTCGTCACCCTTGACCAGGTCGCCGATGGACCAGCGGGCCCAGCCCGGCGCCATGATCGTGGCGGCGTCGGGCGCCTCGCCGTCCGTCCCGTCGTTGAGGAAGTCCCAGTACGCGACGTCCTTCGCGGTGGCCGGCAGGTTCGAGGAGCCCTCGAACACGTCCTGCCACTGCTCGAGGCCCGCGACCGTCTTGGGGTCCGACAGGGTGGACTTCCACTGGTCGCCGTCCTTGACGGCGAGCTCGCCGCCGTTCGCGAAGACCCAGGAGATGCCGTTGCGCCAGTCCTGGCCGCCCATCGCGAAGCCGGACTGCTTCTTCGACCGCAGCTTCTTGACGGAGTCGCCGAACTCCTCGAGCGTCTGGGGGACGTCGAGACCGGCCTTCTTCCAGATGTCCTTGCGGTAGAACATGAAGCGCGAGCCGTAGTAGTAGGGCAGCGCGTACTTGGTGTCGTCGATCGAGCCGGCCTCGACGAAGGACTGCAGCAGCTTGTCGCCGCCCAGCTCCTCGTACAGCTCGGGCGAGATCTCGCGGAAGGCGCCGGCGTAGGTGAACGTCGGGGCCTGCGTGTTGCCGATCTCGACGACGTCCGGCGTGTTCGCGGCGTCGGGCAGCGCGGTCGTGAGCTTGGTGACCAGGTCGGTCCAGTCCTGCTCCTCGATCGTCAGCGTGGACCCCGGGTTCTCCTTCTCGAACGTGTCGACCAGGTACTTGCGCAGGTCGTCGTTCGTGTCCGCGCCGGCGAGCCACAGGGTGATGTCACCGGCCTCGGGGGTGCCGCCGTCCTGGCCGGCACTCTCGTCGTCGGCGGGCGCGCACGCGGAGAGCGCGAGCGCCAGGGTCAGGCTCGTCGCCACGCCGGCGGCGACGACACGGGTCCTCTTCACTGGGGATTCCTCTCGATCTGTCCAGGGTCGTTCTGAGCAGCGCGACGTCAGGGTCGGAGCTGCTGGGTGCGGGTCGTCGAGCCGGGGTCAGGAGACCCCGAGCTGGGCGGCCAGCACCAGGACGGCCGCGCCGGAGAGGACGACGTCCTCGTCGAGCGTGGCCATCCGGAGCCGCAGTCCGGCGGCGGTGGCCGGCATCGTGCGGTCGGTCAGGGTCTGCAGGGCGGCGGTGCGGAGCGCGCCGTCGAGCAGTTCCGGGGGGCCGCTGAGCAGCACCTCGGCGAGGTTGAGGGCGCCGACGACCGGCGCGAGCGTGGTGCCGAGCGTGCGCCCGACGCGGGCGAGCGCCTCGTCCGCGTCCGCCGGGTCCAGCCCGGCGACGACGCGGCGCAGCGCCGGCACGGCGAGCACGGTCTCGAGGCAGCCGCGCCGACCGCAGGCGCAGGGCTCGCCGTCGTCCACGACCGTGACGTGGCCGAGCTCCCCGGCGGCGTCGGCGGAGCCGTGCACGCGGGAGCCGTCGACCATCACGCCGGCGCCCACGCCCTGCCCGACCGTGAGCACGAGCATCGAGCCGGCGGCGCCACCGTAGGTGTACTCGCCGAGCGCGGCCGAGTTGGCGTCGTTGGCGACGTGCACGGGCAGCGCCAGGCGGTCCGTGAGGATCTCGCCCAGGGGCAGGTCCGTCCACTGCCGGTTGGGTGCCTCGATGACGCGGCCGGCGTCGTCGACCACGCCCGGCGAGCCCACGCCCACCCCGACGACCGGCCGCGTGGCCGCGGAGATGAGCGTGCGCGCGAAGCGCGTCAGGAGGTCGACGAGCTCGTCTCCCACGTGGCCCGAGACCGGCAGGGACCGGCGCACGACGGCCTCGCCCGTGAGCGTCATGACCGCACCGCGCATGACCGCGTCGTCCGACAGGTCGACCGCCACGATCTGGTAGGCGTCCGTGCGCATCCCGACGAGGATCGCGGGCTTGCCGACCCGGCGGCCGGGCTGCACGCCCAGCTCCTCGACCAGGCCCTCGGCGAGGAGCACGTTGACCAGGTCGGAGATCGTCACACGGGTCAGCGACGTCGCGCGGGCGAGGTCGGCACGCGACGTGGGCCCCTCGTGGAACAGGTGCTGCAGCACGAGGGAGCGGTTGTGCGCCCGGGCGTGCTCGGGGAGCACCTTGGAGGTGGCTCGCAGGCCGGCACCCAGACCTCGTCGTGGCGCGCGCGTCGTCGGCGTGGACATGTTTGTTAGTACAGCGTCTTAACAAGGTCGGTGTCAATCTGCTGACCCGCCGCCCCGGGACGCGTTACCGGATCGTGACGGGTGGATCGGGCCGGGTGGATCGGGCCGGGGGTCTCGACCGAGCGTCACCGCGCAAGGTCACGGTCTCAGCACGGTCTTGTCACGATCCCGCGGTCCCCACCTGGGACGACGTGCCCCCGCCCCTACGCTCGGACCCATGGCTGCCACCCCACGTCCGGTCCGGGGCCGCCGTGCGCCCGCCGTCGCTGCGGCGCTCGCCACGGCGCTGCTGCTCGTCGTCACGGGCTGCTCGTCCGACCGCGGGGACGAGGCGTCGTCGTCGGGGGTCTCGGACAGCGCGGGGGCGGCCGAGGCCCCGGCAGCGACCGACGGGATGGCGGAGGCCGACCCCGCCGGCGCGGCGGCCGAGCGGGAGATCGTCACGACCGGCAGCGCGACCGTCGTGGCCGACGACCCCGCGGCCGCGGCGAGCCGCCTCGCGCGCCTCGTCGAGGAGGCCGGCGGCCGTGTGGAACGACGCACCGAGACCGCCTCCACCCCGGACTCCCCCGGGTCCGCGTCGATGACCGTGCGGCTGCCCGCGAACCGGATGACGGGCGCCGTGGAGGCGCTCGACAAGCTCGGGACGGTCGAGGACGTCGACGTGCAGAGCGTGGACGTCACCGGCGAGGGGCAGGACCTCGACGCCCGCATCGCCGCCCTCACCACGTCGACCGACCGGCTGCGCGACCTCATGAAGACCGCCAGCAGCACGAAGGACCTGCTCGAGGTCGAGCAGGAGCTCTCCGACCGCCAGGCCGACCTCGACGCCCTCACCACGCAGCGGCAGCGGCTGTCCGACCAGGTCGCCATGTCGACGCTCGACGTGCAGCTCGTCCCCGAGCCCGTCGCCGCCGCGCAGTCCCGCGGCGGCTTCGTCGGCGGCCTCGCGTCCGGGTGGAGCGCGCTGGTGACGACCGTCCAGACCGTGGTCCTGGTCCTCGGCGTCCTCCTCCCCTGGCTCGCCGTCGCCGCGCTCGGCTACCTCGGGTACCGGTGGCTGCGCCGGCGCAGCAGGCCCGCGGCCGACGCCGACGGCGGCGCCCCCAGCGGACCCGGGGGCTCGACCGGAGGCCCCGACGGACCAGACGTCCCCCGCCCCGCGCCCGACGACGCCCCGGACGAGGCACCTGAGCCGGTCGCCGCGGGCCGGTGAACCGGCCGACGGGCGGCGCGACGCGACCCGTGCCTCCCGGTGACGTGCGCGAGTGCTCTCAGGCTCGGGGCGCAGCGGCGACGGCAGCGATGGCGTCTGCCAGCTCGCGCGGGCGACTCCACATGGGCCAGTGCCCCGTCGGCAGGTCGACGACGTCGACGCGCTGCAGACGAGCGACCTCGGCGAACATCGGGTGGCCGGCGTCGGCGAGCTCGAGGACCTGAGCGCTCGGCATGGAGCAGCACACCAACGTGGTCGGCACACCGAGGCGGTCGGCGTGGGACAGGTCCACCGCCTGCCGCAGGACAGGGCCAGGTTCCGCCACCGCCTGTTCCCGGAACCGACGCAGGTCATCGACGTCCAGACCTTCGAGGCTGGCCTGCTGCCCGAGCGTCTCGAAGCCGGGAAGCGGCAGCTCCACCAGGTCTGCCGGCAGGTCCGGTGCGAAGACGGTCCCGGGTGCTACCGGGCCGCTGTCCACCCACACCATGTGAGCGACCAGTTCCGGGTGGCGATCAAGAACGATGCTGGCCGGGGCGTTGGCTCCGCTGTGCGCGACCAGGACTGCCGGCCGGCCGGCGCCTGCTGCCGTTCTCAGCGCATCCTCGACAGCCGTCGCTTGGTCGTCGAGGGTCCGTGCAGAGCGCTGGGGGTCGTCGGGGTCGAGCCCGGGCAGGGTGAGCGCGATCGCCCGACTTCCCGTCTCGCGCAGGCGCTCCACGACCTGGTCCCAGGCCCAGGCTCCCAACCAGTGGCCCGGAACCAGGACGATCGTCGCGTTCTCGTGAGTGGTCATGACACCACCGTCGCAGTCACGCTGGACAACAGGGTGTCACTATTTCTGACACGAATCGGTAACGTGAGCGCATGAAGCGATCGGAGCGTCTTCATGCCCTCACCGAGACGCTGCGGCGCCGGGGTGCCCGTGGCTCCACCGCTGAACGGCTGGCCGCAGAGTTCGGGGTCTCGGTGCGCACGATCAAGCGTGACCTGGCTGCTCTGGAGGCCACCGGAGCACCGGTCTGGTCGAGGCCTGGACCCGGAGGGGGTTATGGCCTTGCCCCGGGAGCGTCGCTGCCGCCGGTGAGCCTGAGTCCCGCGCAGGCAGTGGCTCTCCTCGCGGCCGCCACGGCCGCAGCCGATGCTCCCTACGCCGATCTCGCAGCGGCAGCCGTGCGGAAGATCCTCGACGTGCTCGACCCTCGGACCCGCGAGAAGGCCGAGCAGCTCGCCGGCCGGGTGTGGGTGGACGCGCCGTCCGCGCGGGTGAGCCGGGTCGTCACCTCGGCGGTCGAACAGGCGATGACCGACCGGAAGGTGGTGCGGATCCGTTACGCCTCCGGCGACGGCACCCCGACCACCCGGGATGTCGAGCCGGTGCTGTTCGGGTCCGTGACCGGGAGCTGGTACCTGATCGGGTGGTGCCGGCTCCGCGATGCCATGCGCTGGTTCCGACTGGACCGCATCCAGCACGCCGTCGTCACCTCGGCCCCGTGCGGCGACCACACCGTCGACGAGGTCGGGACACCGCCGGCCACTGCCCGACCCGTGCACGGCTGACCGAGCCGCGGGCTCGATCAGCCGTGCCCGGTCAGTACACCTCGCCGGCGGGGACCTCGGCGTCCGGTTCCGCGCCGTCGCGCCCCTCGACCCAGCCGCCCATCCCCGCCCACCCGGCCTCGGCGCGCTCCGCCGCGAGGTCGCGCGGGTAGCCGGTGACGCCGGGCCGGCGCTGCCAGGGTCGCGGCCCGTCCAGCGGCCGGTACTCCACGCCCGCGGCGTCCAGCCGGGCGAGGTGCGCCTCCCGCAGCCGCTCGTCGAAGCCCGTCGCCGCGGGGTTCCAGACCGCCTCGGCGAACGCGGCGAGACGCGGGAAGGCCGCGTAGTCCAGGCGTCGGACGGAGTCGAGGTGCTCGCTCCACAGCTGCGCCTGCGCCCCCAGCAGGCTGCCGGGCAGGTCGCCCTCGAGCTCGGGGCGCGCGGCCAGCAGGCCCGTGGGGAGCGGCTCGAAGGCGCGGACGTCCTCGACCGTGCGGACGAAGCCGACGGGAACGGGCTCGTCCACGCCGTCGGCGGCGCGGTGGTCGAGGTAGACCTCCTGCTCCGGCGCCATGACCACGTCGTGCCCGGCGGCGAGGGCGTCGGCCGCGACCGCGTGGCCGCGCCAGCACGTGACGACGACGTCGCGCGGGAGGTCGGGGCCGAACGCCTCGTCCCACACGACGGCGCGGCGGCCCTTCGAGCGCAGGTGGTCCGCCAGCCGCGCGAGGAACCAGCCGTGCAGCCGCGCGACGTCCCCCTCGCCGTCGGGACCGACGAGGCCGAGCCCGGCGGCGCGCGCCACGATGTCGGGGCGCTCCCGCCACGCACCGACGGGCACCTCGTCCCCGCCCAGCGCGACGAACGGCGAGTCGAAGATCTCGCACACCTCGTCCAGCACGCCCTGGAAGAGTTCGACGGCGGCGGGCGACGGGTCGATCACGTCCTCGCTGATGCCCCAGGTGGTGCGCACCTCGTGCGCCCCGGGACGCGCCGCCAGCTCCGGGTAGGCGGTCAGCAGGGCCTGCACGTGGCCCGGGGACCCGATCTCGGGGACCACGGTCACGCCGCGCTCGCGCGCGTAGGCGACGATCTCGCGCAGGTCGTCCGGCGTGTAGAAGCCACCGTGCGGGCGGCCGTCGTAACGACCCGCCCGCCAGGTGCCGACGCCGGACTCGCGGCGCCAGGACCCGATCTCGGTGAGCCGCGGGTAGCGCGCCACCTCCACGCGCCACCCCTGGTCGTCGGTGAGGTGCAGCTGCAGCACGTTCAGGTGGTGCGCGGCCGCCAGGTCGACGAACCGCAGCACGTCCGCCTTCGGCAGGAAGTGGCGCGCGACGTCGAGCAGCACCCCGCGCCAGCCGAACCGGGGCGAGTCCTGGACCGTGACGACGGGCAGCACGAGCGGCACGCCCTCCCCCGCCCGGCGGAACGCCTGCGGGCCGGCGAGCTGGCGGAGCGTCTGGGCCGCGGCGTGCGCGCCGGCCGGGTCGGCAGCGGCGACGCGCACGACGGCGCCGCCGCCGCCGTCGTCGGTGACGGCCAGCCGGTAGCTGCCGGCGGGGACTGCGCCGTCGATGGCGAAGACCACGTCGGCGGGCGGGGCGTCCGTGCCGTCGCCCGCGAGCGCCAGGTCGAGGCCGAACGCGTCCTCGCTCGCGCGCCGCCACCACCGTGCCGCGGCACGCAGGGCGGGGTGCGCGACCACCCGCGCCCCCGCCCGCCCGGCCCCCGC
>NZ_JBHUWC010000204.1:0-7093 GCF_042670225.1 Isoptericola sp. NPDC057191
CGACCACGCAGACCGTGGTCGGGGGCGGCTCAGGCGTCGGCGCGCGCGTGCTCGTCGTCGAAGTTGCCGGTGACGAGGAAGGTGATGCGACGCGCGACGGAGACGCCGTGATCGCCGAACCGCTCGTAGTACCGGCCGAGCAGGGTGACGTCGACGGTCTCCTGCGCGTTGCCGGGCCAGTCCGGGTCGAGCGTCGCGGCGAAGGTGTCCTGGTGCAGGGCGTCGAGCAGGTCGTCGTCCTGCTGCACCTCGGCGGCGAGCGCGACGTCGCGGGTGGCGAGGAGCGCCGTCGTGCGCTGGGCGACGTGGACCGCCGCGCCGTGCATCTTGACGAAGGTCTCGCGCGCAGGCCCGGGCACGGCCTGGGCCGGGTAGCGGCCGCGGGCGATCTCGGCGACGTGCCGGGCGAGGTCGCCCATGCGCTCGAGCGACGCGCTGATGCGCAGCGCTGAGATGACGATCCGCAGGTCGGTCGCGACGGGCGCCTGCTGCGCGAGCAGGTGCACGCAGCGCTCGTCGAGCTCGCTCTCGAGCCGGTCGATGGCGTGGTCGGAGGCGATGACCTCCTGCGCCAGCTGGTGGTCTGCCCCGAGCAGGGCGTCGCCGGCGCGCCGGATGGCCGACTCGACGAGCCGGCTCATCTCGATGAGGTCGTCACCCACCTGGCGCAGCTCGGCCTCGAAGATCTCTCGCATCGCTGTCCTCTCGGAAAGAAGTGTTCTGACCGCACCCTGCCACGCCTCATGGACGGGCCGGGGGCGCCCAGGTGAACTCCGGGAGGGCCGAAGGTGAACAGTGGGCGACGGCTCGCTGAGCAGTTCCGCTCCGCGACGGATTCCCGCCCCGCCGCCACCTAGGCTGCTGCCGTGGACGGAATCCTCCCAGGCGTCACCGCGGTCGTCGCGGGCATCTTCGGCGTCGTGGTCGGCGTGATCGCCACTCTCGCCTTCCGCTTCTCCGAGCGGGTCCAGCGCCGGTCGCCGGAGGCGGCCCCCGCCGAGCTCGACGAGGGGCTCGTGCGCGTGCTCGCGGTGCTGCGGTCGGCCGCGGTGGTGCTCGACGAGGAGGACGAGGTGGTGCGCGCGTCGCCGCCCGCGTACGCGCTGGGCGTGGTGCGCAACGACGCCCTCCAGCATCCGTCGATCGTCGACCTGGTGCGCCAGGTGCGCCGCGACGGGGTGATCCGGGAGAAGGAGCTCGAGCTGCCGCGCGGCCCGATCGGTTCCGGCACGGTGCTCCTGCAGGTGCGGGTCGCGCCGGTGGGGCCGGACAAGCTCCTCGTCCTCGCCGAGGACCGGACCGAGGCACGCCGCGTCGAGGCCATCCGCCGCGACTTCGTCGTCAACGTGTCGCACGAGCTGAAGACGCCGGTCGGGGCGCTGGCGCTGCTGGCCGAGACGGTGCAGGACGCCGCGGACGACCCGGTGGCCGTGCGCCGCTTCACCCAGCGCATGCAGGCGGAGGCCCAGCGGCTGTCCGCGCTGGTGCACGAGATCATCGAGCTCTCCCGCCTGCAGGTGGCCGGCGCCCTGCAGGAGGTCAGCACCATCCCCGTGCGCGACGTCGTGGCAGAGGCGGTGGACCGCGCCCGCACCACCGCGCAGGCGAAGAACATCACCATCACGGTGGGCGGCACCGCGGACGTCCTCGTCTACGGCGACCACAACCTGCTGGTGACGGCGGTGCGCAACCTGCTGGACAACGCGGTCGCGTACTCGGCCGACCACACCCGCGTGGGCGTGGGGGTGCGCGAGCGTGGCGGCCTGGTTGAGATCGACGTCGTCGACCAGGGCGTCGGCATCGCCGCCGACGAGCAGGAGCGCGTCTTCGAGCGCTTCTACCGCGTGGACCCGGCGCGTTCCCGCGACACCGGCGGCACCGGGCTGGGACTGAGCATCGTCAAGCACGTCGCGGCCGACCACGGCGGCGACGTGCAGATGTGGTCCGAGCCCGGCAAGGGCTCCACGTTCACCCTGCGCATCCCGGCGGCCGACGTGCCGCAGGAGATCCCGCAGGACGTCCCGCAGTCCCCGCACGACCCGACCCGGCACGACCAGACCCAGCACGACCAGAACCCGAACAGTGGCACGACGGACGAGGAGGTAGGTGCGTGACGCGCATCCTGGTGGTCGAGGACGAGGAGTCCTACCGGGACCCCCTGACATATCAGCTGACCCGCGAGGGCTTCGAGGTCGTGGAGGCCTCGAACGGGGTGGACGCGCTGGCCGCCTACGACGACGGCGGCGCGGATCTCGTGCTGCTCGACCTCATGCTGCCCGGCCTGTCCGGGACGGAGGTGTGCCGCGAGCTGCGGCAGCGTGGCGACGTGCCCGTCATCATGCTCACGGCCAAGGACTCCGAGATCGACAAGGTCGTGGGCCTGGAGCTGGGCGCCGACGACTACGTCACGAAGCCGTACTCGTTCCGTGAGCTGCTGGCGCGCATGCGCGCCGTGATGCGGCGACGTGGCCCCGCCGCGCCGGACGCGGCGTCGAACGGGCACGACGACGACGGGGAGCCGGTGCTCGAGGTCGGCCCGGTGCGGATGGACGTGGAGCGGCACACCGTGACGGTGGGCGGCGACACGGTGTCCCTGCCGCTGAAGGAGTTCGACCTGCTGGAGCTGCTGCTGCGCAACGCCGGCCGTGTGCTGACCCGCGGGCAGCTCATCGACCGGGTGTGGGGTGCGGACTACGTCGGCGACACGAAGACGCTCGACGTTCACGTGAAGCGGATCCGCTCGAAGATCGAGTCCGACCCGGGGTCCCCGCAGCTCCTCCTGACCGTGCGCGGCCTGGGCTACAAGCTGGCGGACGACGACGCCTGACGCGCCTCACCACCCTGCGCCGAACAGGCGGTTGCGCACGTTCTGAACGCTCAGAACGTGCGCAACCGCCTGTTCGGCGCTGGTGTCGGGCGCCCTGGTGACCAGCCGCCCCGCACTGTTCACCCCTCGTTCACCTGCTCCTGGGTCCCGGGCCACCTTGCCTGCCTAGCGTTCCCGACGAACGCCGGTACTCCGCCGGTGCCACTCCGTGTGAACAGGATGGAACGAGACGTGAAGCTCAGCCGATTCACCCGTGCTGGATCCGCCGTCGCGGTCGGCGCGCTTGCCCTGACCCTCGCCGCGTGCGGCTCGGACCCGGCGACGCCGGGTGCGGCGTCCACCGACGGCTCGACGGAGGGCACCTCGACCCTCTCCGGTGAGCTCAGCGGTGGCGGTGCCTCCTCGCAGGAGTCCGCCCAGGAGGCGTGGCGTGCCGGCTTCCAGACGGCCAACCCGGACGTCACCGTCAACTACGACCCGGTGGGCTCGGGCGGTGGCCGCACCGGCTTCACCGACGGCTCGTACGCCTTCGCCGGCTCCGACGCAGCCCTGGACGACGACGAGATGTCGGCGGCCGAGGCCCAGTGCGGCGACGGCGGCGTCATCGAGTTCCCGGGCTACGTGAGCCCGATCGCCGTGGCCTTCAACCTGCCCGGCATCGACTCGCTGAACCTCAAGCCCGAGGTCATCGCGAACATCTTCTCGGGCAAGATCAAGGCCTGGAACGACGACGCGATCGCCGCCGACAACCCCGACGCCGACCTGCCGGACACCGCGATCACCGTGGTGCACCGTTCGGACGACTCGGGCACCACCGAGAACTTCCAGGCCTACCTGGCCGAGTCCGCCCCGCAGGCGTGGGACCACGAGCCCGACGGCGTGTGGCCGATCGAGGGCCAGGAGTCCGCGCAGGGCACCTCCGGCGTGGTCTCGGCCGCGCAGTCCGGCGAGGGCACCATCACCTACGCCGACGCCTCCCAGGTCTCCGGCCTCGGCACGGTGGCGGTCGGGGTGGGCGACGAGTTCGTCCCCTACAGCGCCGAGGCGGCCTCCGAGGTCGTCGCCCAGTCGCCGCGGGCCACGGGCACCGCCGACGGCGTGTACTCGATCGAGCTCAAGCGCGACGTGCCGGGCGCCTACCCGGTCGTCCTGGTCTCCTACCTGCTGGCCTGCGGCACCTACGCCGACCAGGCGCAGGCGGACCTGGTCAAGGGCTACCTCTCCTACCTCGTGAGCGAGGACGGCCAGAAGGTCGCCGCCGACGCGGCGGGCTCCGCCCCGCTGTCCTCGGACATCCGTGACGCGGTCCTGCCGTCGATCGAGGCCATCAAGGCCGCCTGACCCGGCGCGCACGGCCGGTCGAGCCCGCCGCCGGTCGAGCCCCCCGGGCTCGGCCGGCGGCAGCATCAACCACAGCAGGGGAACGAGGAGCACGAGTGACCACCACCGTCAGCCCGCCCGCCGAGCGGGTACCGGGTCGACCACGACGCCGACGCCGCACGACCGACCGCGGCTTCAACCGGGCCTTCCGCTGGATCGCGGTCGGCGCGGGCGTCCTCATCCTGGCGGTGCTGGCCGCCGTCGCCGTCTTCCTGCTGCAGCAGGCGTGGCCCGCCCTGACGGCCGGCTCGGACGAGCTGGCCGCCTCGGTGCCGCGGTACCCGGACGACACGTCGCTGCTCGAGTACGTCGGGCCGCTGGTGTTCGGCACGCTGCTCGCGGCGGCCCTCGCCCTCGCGCTCGCGACCCCGGTCGCGATGGGGATCGCACTGTTCATCTCGCACTACGCCCCGCCGCGGCTCTCCCAGGTGCTCGGGTACCTGGTGGACCTGCTCGCCGCGGTCCCGTCGGTCATCTACGGCCTGTGGGGCATCTTCGTGCTCGGCCCGGCGGCCCTGCCGCTGTGGGAGTGGCTCAGCTCGGTGCTCGGCTGGTTCCCGCTGTTCGCCGGCCCGGTGTCGCCCACCTCCCGCGTGCTGGCCACCGTCGCCGTCGTCCTCGCGGTGATGATCCTGCCGATCATCACCGCCGTCGCCCGCGAGGTCTTCCTGCAGACGCCGAAGCTGCACGAGGAGGCGGCCCTCGCCCTCGGCGCGACGCGCTGGGAGATGGTCCGCACCGCGGTGCTGCCGTTCGGCCGGTCGGGCGTGATCTCGGCCGCGATGCTCGGCCTGGGCCGCGCCCTCGGCGAGACGATGGCGGTGCTGATGATCCTGTCGCCCGGGTTCCTGTACTCGTTCCGGATCCTCGACAGCGCGCAGCAGCAGACCATCGCCGCCTACATCGCGCTCGACTTCCCGGAGGCGAGCGGCCTCGCGGTGAACACCCTGATCGCCACCGGCCTCGTGCTGTTCGTCATCACGCTGGCCGTCAACATGGGCGCGCGCGCGATCGTGGCGCGGCGCAAGGAATTCTCGGGGGCCAACTGATGAGCACGACCACCGTGGACCCCACCGACGCGACCGTGCGCACGCGGGCCGCGCTGACCGGTGCGGACGGCGCCCGGCGCCGCAAGGACCGCACCATGACGGTGCTGATCTGGGGCGCGTTCGTCGTGGCGATGGCCCCGCTCGTGTCGCTGATCTGGACGGTGCTGAGCAACGGCGTCGGCCGCATCAGCATGGACTTCCTGACCCTGTCGATGCGCAACATCTTCGGCGGCGACCCCAGCGGCGGCATCTACCACGCCATCGTGGGCACGCTGATCATCACGGCTCTGGCCACGGTGATCTCGGTCCCGATCGGCCTGCTGACCGCGATCTACCTCGTGGAGTACGGCAAGGGGGCCCTGGCGCGCTCGGTGACGTTCTTCATCGACGTCATGACGGGCATCCCGTCGATCGTGGCGGGTCTCTTCGCGGTCTCCCTGTTCACCTTGGTCTTGGGTCCGGGGGTGCGGATGGGCGTCATCGGCGCCGTCGCGCTGTCGGTGCTGATGATCCCCGTGGTGGTCCGGTCCTGCGAGGAGATGCTCAAGCTCGTGCCGCACGAGCTGCGCGAGGCGTCCTACGCCCTGGGCGTGCCGAAGTGGCTGACGATCGTCAAGGTCGTGCTGCGCACCTCGGTGGCGGGCCTCACCACGGGCATCCTGCTGTCGATCGCCCGCGTCATCGGCGAGACGGCGCCCCTGCTCGTGACGGTCGGCGTGACCGACTCGATCAACTTCGACCCCTTCGAGGGCCGCATGATGACGCTGCCGGTCTTCGCCTACCGCCAGTACAGCCAGGGCCTCGCGACGTGCCCGGGTGGCGCGTCGGCCACCTGCGTGCCCGACATCGCGATCCAGAACGCGTGGGGCGCCGCCCTCGTGCTGATCGTCCTGGTGCTCGCCCTCAACCTCATCGGCCGGCTGGTGAACCGCTGGTTCTCCCCGAAGCTGCGCTGACCCGCAGCCGCCGCCCGCCGCAGCCCACCAGAAAGAGACAGACGATGGCACAGCGCATCGACGTGAAGGACCTCAACATCTACTACGGCGACTTCCTCGCCGTGCAGGACGTGTCGATGACGATCGACCCGAAGTCGGTGACGGCGTTCATCGGCCCGTCCGGGTGCGGCAAGTCGACGCTCCTGCGCACGCTCAACCGGATGCACGAGGTGATCCCGGGCGCCCGCGTGGAGGGCACGGTCGAGATGGAGGGCGTCGACCTGTACGGGGACGACATCGACCCCGTGGCCGTGCGCCGCAACGTCGGCATGGTCTTCCAGCGGCCCAACCCGTTCCCGACGATGTCGATCCGGGACAACGTGCTGGCCGGGGTGCGCCTCAACAACCGCCGCATCGGCAAGGCGGCCGCCGAGGAGCTCGTCGAGTCGTCGCTGCGCGGCGCGAACCTGTGGAACGAGGTCAAGGACCGCCTCGACCGCCCGGGGTCGGGCCTGTCCGGCGGCCAGCAGCAGCGCCTGTGCATCGCCCGCGCGATCGCGGTGAAGCCGCAGGTCCTCCTGATGGACGAGCCGTGCTCGGCCCTCGACCCGATCTCCACGCTGGCGATCGAGGACCTCATCGGTGAGCTGAAGCAGGACTACACGATCGTCATCGTGACCCACAACATGCAGCAGGCGGCGCGCGTCAGCGACCGGACGGCGTTCTTCAACATCGCGGGGACCGGCAAGCCGGGCCGTCTGATCGAGATGAACGAGACGTCCACGATCTTCTCGACGCCGACCGAGCAGGCCACCGAGGACTACGTGTCCGGCCGCTTCGGGTGAGCCGGCCCGCCGGGTCCTCCGGCGGGAACGACGAAGGGGCGGGCCGCAGCGAGTCGC
>NZ_JBHUWC010000205.1:0-7006 GCF_042670225.1 Isoptericola sp. NPDC057191
GGGTCCCCGAGGGCGTCGGGCACGGTCAGAGGGCCGCGTCGCCGTGCTCGCCGGTGCGCACGCGCACCACGTCGTCGAGCGAGGTGGTCCACACCTTGCCGTCGCCGATGCGTCCCGTCTGGGCCGCCTTCACGACGACGTCCACGACGGTCGTGGCGTCCCCGTCCGCGACGAGGACCTCGACGCGGACCTTGGGGACCAGGTCGACGGTGTACTCGGCGCCGCGGTAGACCTCGGTGTGCCCCTTCTGGCGGCCGTAGCCGCTGGCCTCGCTGACCGTCATGCCGCGGATGCCGGCGGCCTCGAGGGCGGACTTCACGTCGTCCAGGCGGTGGGGCTGGATGACTCCCGTGACGAGCTTCATGCGCGGATCTCCTTCGCGACCGAACCCTGCTGGATCGTCTCGTACGCCGTCTCGCTGTGCACCGCGAGGTCGATGCCGCCGACCTCGGCCTCCTCGGAGACCCGCCAGCCCATGACCGCCTTGAGGGCGAGCGCGATGACCGTCGTCAGGACGAGGGAGAACACGACCGCGATGACGGCGATGATCACCTGGACCGCGAGCTGGGAGAACCCGCCCCCGTAGAACAGGCCCGTGTCGGTGGCGAGGAAGCCGATGGAGACGGTGCCCCAGATGCCGGCGACGAGGTGGACGCCGACGACGTCGAGCGAGTCGTCGAAGCCGAGCTTGTACTTCAGGCCCACGGCGAGCGCGGACAGCACGCCGGCGACCGCACCGAGCAGCAGCGCACCGACGGGGCTCACCGAGCCGGCGGCCGGGGTGATCGCGACGAGACCCGCGACGACGCCGGAGGCGGCGCCGAGGGAGGTCGCGCTGCCGTCGCGGAGCTTCTCCGTGACGAGCCAGGCGAGCATCGCGGCGGCCGTGGCGGACGTCGTGTTGACCCAGGCCAGGCCCGCGGACTCGTTGGCGCCGAAGGCGGAGCCGGCGTTGAAGCCGAACCAGCCGAACCACAGCAGCGCCGCGCCCAGCATCACCATGGTGAGGTTGTGCGGTCGCATCGGCTCGGTGCCGAAGCCCTTGCGCTTGCCGACCACGATCGCCAGCACCAGGGCCGCGGCGCCGGCGTTGATGTGCACCACCGTGCCGCCCGCGAAGTCGATCGGTGCGGCGATCCCGCCGAACGGACCGTCGGCGGACAGCAGGCCGCCGCCCCAGACCATGTGCGCCATCGGGAAGTAGACGACCGTCGCCCAGATCCCGGCGAAGACCATCCAGGTGCCGAACTTCACGCGGTCGGCGATGGCGCCGGAGATGAGGGCGACCGTGATGATCGCGAACGTGACCTGGAAGGCCACGTCGATGACCTGCGGGTAGTTGCCCAGCGGGCTCACCACCGCGTCACCCGCGGCGTCGAACAGCGTCCCGTCCAGGCCGAACTGGTCGAACGGGTTGCCGACGATCCCGCCGACGTCCGAGCCGTAGGACATCGACCAGCCCCACAGCACGTAGATCACGCCGACGACGCCGATGGCGCCGAACGACATCATCATCATGTTCAGCACCGACTTGCCGCGCACCATGCCGCCGTAGAACAGCGCCAGGGCGGGCGTCATGAGGAGCACGAGCGATGCCGACGTCAGCATCCACGCAGCGGCCCCGGTGTCCCATTCCATGGTGTTCTCCCCTCGCCAGCCCGGCGGCTGGTCGGGGACAACGCTCTCGGCGCGCGGTTTCGCCCGTGCTCAGGTTGCGTTACGGGCCGGTGACAAGCTCGCCGCACAGGTAAAGGTTGTGTTGCGGCGCCTGCGACGTCAGCCGAGCAGGCCGTCGACGAACTGCTCGGGGTCGAACGGCGCCAGGTCGTCCGGCCCCTCCCCCAGGCCGACGAGCTTGACCGGCACGCCGAGCTCGCGCTGCACGGCGACGACGATGCCGCCCCGGGCGGTGCCGTCGAGCTTGGTCAGCACGATGCCCGTGACGCCGGCGACCTCGCCGAACACCCGCGCCTGGTTGAGGCCGTTCTGGCCGGTCGTGGCGTCCAGCACGAGCAGCACCTCGGCGAGCGGCGCCTCCCGGGTGATGACGCGCGTGATCTTGCCCAGCTCGTCCATGAGGCCGGCCTTGTTCTGCAGGCGGCCGGCCGTGTCGACCAGCACGACGTCCGTCGCGTCGGTCTTGCCGCGCCGGACGGCGTCGAACGCGACCGCCGCGGGGTCGGCGCCGTCGCGGTCGGCGCGGACCGTCTCGACGCCCACCCGGGCGCCCCAGGTCTGCAGCTGGTCGGCGGCCGCGGCGCGGAACGTGTCGGCGGCGCCCAGCACCACGGTGCGGTCCTCGGCGACCAGCACGCGCGCGAGCTTGCCGACGGTCGTGGTCTTGCCCGTGCCGTTGACCCCCACGACCAGCACCACGGCGGGCAGGCGCGTGCCGTCGTCGCCGACGGGGCCGGTCGTGGCGACCTCCCGGTCGAGCGTCGGGTCGACGATCTTGAGCAGCTCCTCGCGCAGCAGCTCGCGCACCGCCCTCGGGTCGCGGACGCCGAGCACGCGCACCCGGGTGCGCAGCGCGTCGAGCAGCTCGTCGGCCGGCCCGGCGCCGATGTCCGCGAGCAGCAGCGTCTCCTCGAGCTCGTCCCAGTCGTCCTCGGTGAGGTGGTCGCGGGACAGCACGCTCAGCAGGCGCGCACCGAACGGGGAGCCCGACCGGGCGAGCCGGTCGCGGAGGCGGACCAGCCGGCCGGCCACCGGCTCCGGGGTCTCGAGCGCGGGCGCCGTCGGCCCGAGGACGTCCGGCTCGGCGACCTGCCCCGGGGCCTCGGCCTCCCCCACGCCGCCGTGCGGGGCGGGCGGCGCGAGGGTCGTCGTGTCCCCGCCGTCACGATCGAGCGGCCGCCGGCGCGAGCGCGGGACCAGGAGGGCGGCGCCGCCGCCCACCACGACGACGACACCGAGGAGGATCCAGAGCCAGAGCAGATCAGTCACGCGCACAGTCTCCCAGAACCGACCGCGGACCGCGGGCGCCTCACTCCGGCTTGCGGACGGTCCCCACGTGCCACGTGCTGCGGGCCTGCATGCGGGCGCGGTGCAGGGCCTCGGTGAGCTCCTCGGGGTCGACGTACCCCGGGGCGTCCTCGACCGTCGCGGCGAAGAACTCGTCCATCCCGGTCTCGACCGGGGCAGGAGCTGCCGCACGCCTGCGGCTCAGCCCGGAACGGAAGTCGCGCAGGAAGCGACGCAGGCCCGGGGCCTCCACGTCCTGTCCCTCACGACGCTCCATGACGTTCGCCACGAGAAAGACGACCGCGGCGAGCACGAGGGACCCGAGGACCCAGAAGACGAACGTGAGCATGGCGCTATTCTCCTGCCGCGTCGGCGGTCTCGCGCATCCGCTGGGAGATGACGGTCGTCACACCGTCGCCGCGCATGGTGACGCCGTACAGCGCGTCCGCGACCTCCATCGTGCGCTTCTGGTGGGTGATGACGATGAGCTGGGAGTCCTCCTGCAGCTCGCGGAAGATCTCGAGCAGCCGGCCCAGGTTGACGTCGTCCAGCGCGGCCTCGACCTCGTCCATGACGTAGAACGGGCTGGGGCGGGCCTTGAAGATCGACACGAGGAACGCGACCGCGGTGAGGGACCGCTCGCCTCCGGACAGCAGCGACAGGCGCTTGACCTTCTTGCCCGCCGGCCGCGCCTCGACCTCGATGCCCGTCGTGAGGAGGTCCGCCGGGTCGGTGAGGACGAGCCGCCCCTCGCCCCCGGGGAACAGCCGGCCGAACACGCGCACGAACTGCTCCGCGGTGTCGCGGAACGCCTCGGCGAAGACCTGCTGCACCCGCTCGTCGATCTCGTCGACGATGTGCAGGAGGTCCTGCCGCGACTTCTTCAGGTCCGCGAGCTGCTCCGTGAGGAACTGGTGGCGCTCCTCGAGCGCGGCGAACTCCTCCAGCGCGAGGGGGTTCACCGCACCGATGCGGGCGAGCGCCCGCTCGGCCGTCGTCAGCCGCTTCTCCTGCTCGGCCCGCACGTAGGGCACGGGCTGCGGGTCCGGCTCGTCGTCGGCCGCGTCCGCAGGGCGCGGCACGGGGACGTCACGGTGGGGGCCGAACTCCTCGACGAGGACGTCCGGGTCGCTGCCCAGCTCCTCGACCGCCCGTGCCTGCAGCTGCTCGAGCCGCGCCACCTGCTGGGCGCGCGCCACCTCGTCACGGTGCGCGACGTCGGTGAGGTCCCGCAGCTGGCCCGCCAGCCGGTCGGCGCCGGCCCGGACCACGTCGAGCTCCTGCTGGCGCACGGCCCGCTCCTCGTCGGCCGCGGCGCGCTCGGACTGGGCGCGGTCCACGGAACGAGCGAGGACGGCGAGGGCCGCGCGCGCGTCGTCCCGCACCGAGGCCGCCGTGCGCGCCTCGGCCGCCCGCCGTACCGCCCGTCGCTCCGCCTTCTCGCGTGCGGCGCGCTCCTGCGCCGCCGCGCGTGCCAGCCCCTGGGCACGTCCGGCCACCGCCCTCGCGCGCTCCTCGCTGGTGCGCAGCTCCAGCCGTGCCTCGGTCTCCGCCCCGCGCGCCCGGGTGGCGCTCTCCTGCGCCGCGTCCCGCTCCGCCTGGGCCGCCGCGACCTGCTCCTGCGACTGGGCGGGCTCCGCCTCGGCGACCTCGAGCCGACGGACCAGCTCCGCCAGCTCTGCCTCGTCGGCCGTGCGCCGGTCGTGGGCCTGCGCGAGGGTGGCGCGGTGGCGCTCCGCCTCCGCCAGGGCGGAGCGGTGCGCCGCCCCGAGCGTCCCGAGCTGCTCCGCCACGGCAGCGAGCGCCGCGTCCGACTCGTGCAGCTGCGCGAGCGTCTCGTCGTGGGTCGCCTGCGCCGACTCCAGCCGCTCGCGCGCCCCGACCAGCTCGAACCGGCACCGCTCGCCGCGCGCCGCCGCGTCGGCGAGACCCTCCTTGGCCTCGTCGAGCGCCGAGGTGAGGTGCAGCACGCTCGGTGCCGCCGCCGAGCCGCCCCAGGCCCGGCCCGCCCCGAGCAGGTCGCCGGCACGGGTGACGGCCACCACGCCCGGGGCCGACTGGACCAGCGCTCGTGCCTGCGCCAGGTCGTCCACCACGACGACGTCGCGCAGCAGGGTGCGCAGCGGGCCCGCCGCGGGGCCCGCCACGGTGACGACGTCGGTCGCCCGGCGTGCACCGTCCGGCAGGTCGACGTGGAGGGCAGCCGTGGCGTCCTCGACCCCGCCGCCGACGACGAGCCCGGCACGGCCCGCGTCGTCGTCCCGCAGGCGGCGCAGCGCGTCGACCGCCGCGTCGACGTCGCGGACGGCGACGGCGTCCGCGACCGGGCCGAGGGCTGCCGTCACGGCGTCCTCGTACCCCTGCTCGACGCCGAGCAGGGCGGCGACCGAGCCGAGCACCCCCGGCGCGGCGTCCGCGAGCAGCGCGCCCGCGCCGTCCTTGCGGTCCAGGCTCAGCTCGAGCGCCTCGACCCGCGCGCTCCAGGTGGCGCGGTCGCGCTCGGCCTCCGACGCGCGCGCCTCGAGGTCCTGCACCGCGGCCCGGGCCTCGGCGAGCGCCGTCGTCGCGTCCTCGTGCCGGGCGTCCAGGTCCTCCTCGCCCTCCTCGGCCCCGACCACCTGGACCTCGAGGGCACCGAACTCGCGTGCCGCCTCCTCGGCCCGGCGCTCCGCCTCCGCGACGACCTCGCGCACCCGCTCCAGCTCGGCGTCGCCTGCCTCGACGCGGCTGCGCCGGGCGGCCACCTGTCCGGAGAGCCGGGCCAGGCCCTCGCGCCGGTCGGCCGCACCGCGGTGCAGCGTCGCGAGCTCGCGCTCCGCCGCGTCGGCCGCCTTCTCGGCGTCGGTGCGCGCCGCGACGACGCGTTCGACGGCGGCGCGGGCGAGCTCGACCTCGCGGGCCAGCTCGGCCTCCGTGGCTTTCGCGCGCTCCGCCTGTGCCTCGAGGTCGGCGGGGTCCTGGCCGCGGTGCTCCGGCTCGGCGGCACCGAGCAGCCGCACCCGCTCGTCGGCCAGCGTCGCCAGGCCACCCAGCCGTTCGCGCAGCGCGGTCAGCGCGTGGAAGGCGTCGGCGGCACGGCTGACCTCCGCGACAGCACCCGAGGCCGCCACCTCCAGGCGTGCCAGGTGCGCGCGGGCCTGCTCCAGCCCCTGCTCGGTCTCCCGCTGCCGCTCGCGCAGCGCCGCCTCGTCGGCCCGCTCCTGCGCCATCTGCGCCGTGAGCTGGGCCAGGTCGTCCGCGAGGAGGCGCGACCGCGCGTCGCGCAGGTCGGCCTGCACCGTGCGGGCCCGGCGGGCCGCCTCCGCCTGTCGTCCCAGCGGCCCGAGCTGGCGCCGCAGCTCCGCGGTGAGGTCGGTGAGGCGGGCGAGGTTGCCCTGCATCGCGTCGAGCTTGCGCAGCGCCTTCTCCTTGCGCTTGCGATGCTTGAGGACGCCCGCCGCCTCCTCGACGAAGCCGCGGCGGTCGTCCGGCGTGGCGCGCAGGACGGCGTCGAGCTGGCCCTGCCCCACCACGACGTGCATCTCACGACCGATGCCGGAGTCGCTCAGCAGCTCCTGGATGTCGAGCAGCCGGCACGAGCTGCCGTTGATCGCGTACTCCGACCCGCCGCTGCGGAACAGGGTCCGCGAGATCGTCACCTCGGTGTAGTCGATCGGCAGCGCGCCGTCGGTGTTGTCGATCGTGAGGGACACCTCGGCGCGGCCCAGCGGCGGCCGGCCGGCGGTGCCGGCGAAGATGACGTCCTCCATCTTGCCGCCGCGCAGCGACTTGGCACCCTGCTCCCCCATCACCCAGGAGAGCGCGTCGACCACGTTGGACTTGCCCGAACCGTTGGGCCCGACCACGCAGGTGATGCCCGGCTCGAGGCTCAGCGTCGTCGCCGAGGCGAACGACTTGAAGCCCCGGAGCGTGAGCGTCTTGAGGTGCACCCGGCGAGCCTAACCGCCGAGGACCGCGGATCCGCGGAACTCCGCCGGTCCCGCCCGCACCGGCGTCCCGCCGAGACGCATCGAGCGTGCTGACTTGGTCCTCAAACCGGTGG
>NZ_JBHUWC010000206.1:0-6992 GCF_042670225.1 Isoptericola sp. NPDC057191
AGGTAGTTCCCTTCCTGCCGAGGTAGTGCGCACTACCTCGGCACCTCGGGAACTACCTCGGCAGCCCGGGAGGTCTCAGTCCTCGCGGTTCTCGCGGACCTTCTCCACGCCCTCCTTGAGGAGGAAGAGCGGCAGGAGGAACGCGGCCAGCATCCCCGCGAGCCACACGATGACCGGCCCGATGATCCAGCCCGCGACGCCGCCGACGTCGAGCCCGTCGGTGAACAGCACCGCGATGATGAGCGCCACGAACGTCGAGAGCAGGCCGACCCCACCCACCAGGGCGGGCGCGTTGTTGTTGGCCAGCTTGGTGAGGAACGGCGAGATGATCGCCTGCACGACGGCGAAGACGACGATCGCGATCACGAAGCCCAGCGGCTCGGACCAGTTGATGGAGAACGTCTCCATGTCGAAGGCCGCGAAGATCCACGCGGCGACGAGCACGCCCACCGCTGCAGCCAGCAGGAAGACGGCCGTCCGGAGCAGGAACCTGATCATTCTCGGAGCATAGGGAGGGGTGGGCCCCTCGGCATGTCGTAGGGGTCGGCGACGTAGCGCTGCGGTCGCGTGAGCGCCGCAGAAGAGACCCGAGCGCTACGTCGACGTCGCCGCGCGCCACCGGTCGAGGGTTCGGGCGCCAGAGAGCGCGGAGAAAGGTGCACGATGCTGGGGATGGTGGTCGAGGGGAGCCCGGACTGTGCCGTCTTCCGCGGGGTGACCGGTCAGGGTGAGGTCGAGATCGCCGTCCTGCGCGACCAGGTCGACTGGTTCCTCGACCGGTTGGACGTCACGCCCGGTCAGCGGGTGGCCGTCTGATGAACCTGACCGAGATCGAGGCGTACCTGAGGTCGGCGACGGCCGACCTCCCGGGGCTGGAGCGCCAGGTGTCGATCCGCGACCACGACGCGGTCGCCCGGCTCTGGCGGCCGGGCGAGCCGGAGCGGTGGGCGCAGGTCAGGACGTCGGGCGACGACATGTTCTGGCTGGGCGTGGACGGCGGCTTCGGCACGTTCATCCCCACCCGTCTCCCCGACGACGACGAGATCCGGGAGTCGCTGGACGAGCTCCTCGCGGTGGCGCGGGCGTACCTGGAGGGCAGGGTCGAGCGGCACGGCCGACGGTTCCCCACGCTGACGGTGACGACGCCCGACGGGACGGGGCTGCTCCAGCGGGCGCTCACGACGAACCTGCGGGCCTTGTTCCGGGGCAGGCGCGGCGAGGGCTGATCACCAGGCGGTTTGGCGGATCATGCATAGCACTGCATACTCATGCATAGACCCCCGCACGACTTTCGGAGCCCCACCATGCGCACCCGTCCCGCCCTCGTGGCGACCGTCGTCACCTCGGCCGTCGCCGCCCTCGCTCTCACCGGCTGCACCACGGCCTCGCAGGACACCGGCTCGACGCCGGGCGCGTCCGGCGACAGCACCGCCGCGGCCGTCGACCTCGACGCCATCCAGAAGGACGACGCCGTCGCGGCCATGGTCCCGGCCGCCGTCTCCGAGGACGGCAAGCTCACCCTCGGCTCGAACCTGCAGTACGCGCCCGTGGAGTTCCTCGACGCGGACGGGAAGACGCCCGTCGGCCTCGACATGGACATCGCGACCGCGCTGGCCAAGACCATGGGCCTCGAGCTCCAGGTCGAGAACGCGGAGTTCGACTCGATCATCCCGGCGATCGGGTCCAAGTACGAGGCCGGCATGTCGGCGTTCTCGGTCACGCCCGAGCGCCTGAAGACCGTCAACATGGTCAGCTACTTCAGCGCGGGCTCGCAGTTCGCCGTCGCGAAGGGCAACCCGGACGGCGTGTCGCCCGACGACCTGTGCGGCGTCACCGTCGGCGTGCAGACCGGCACCATCCAGCAGGACGAGCTCGCGACCAAGAGCAAGGAGTGCACGGACGCCGGCAAGGACGCTGTCGACGTGCTGCCGTACAAGTCGCAGTCCGACGTCACCACCAACCTCGCCGGCGGCAAGCTGCAGGCCATGTACGCGGACTCGCCGATCATCGCCTACGCCGTCGAGCAGACGGGCGGCTCCGTGGAGTCGCTCGGCGAGATCACCGACGCCGCGCCGTACGGCGTCGTCGTCGCCAAGGACGACACGGACCTCGCGAAGGCCGTGCAGGCAGGGCTCCAGAAGCTCATGGACGACGGCGTGCTCGCTCAGGTCGCCGACACGTGGGGCTCCGGCGCGGCCGTGCTCGACACGGCCGAGCTGAACCCGGCAGGCTGAGGCCGTCCCCGCTGGTCGAGCCTGTCGAGGCCATGATGGTCCCGACAGGCTCGACCGCCGCCCTGGAGGTTTCCTCATGAGCTCGCTGCCCGAGCCGATCCACGCCAGGCCCGTGCCGCGGCCCGGCCGCTGGGTCTCCGCGGTGATCGTCCTCGTCCTCGTGGC
Organism: Isoptericola sp. NPDC057191; assembly: GCF_042670225.1. Taxonomy (NCBI): domain Bacteria; kingdom Bacillati; phylum Actinomycetota; class Actinomycetes; order Micrococcales; family Promicromonosporaceae; genus Isoptericola; species Isoptericola sp. NPDC057191. The sequence continues at coordinate 2,400 of NZ_JBHUWC010000206.1, forward strand.
GATGGCCGTCAACGCGCTCGTCACCAACCCGAACTTCCGGTGGGACACCGTCTGGCTGTACCTGCGCGACGTCGTCGTCGTGCGGGGCGTCGGCTGGACCCTCGTGCTCACGTTCGGCTCGATGGCGCTCGCCATCGTGCTGGCGATCCTGCTCGCGGTGATGCGCCGCAGCGACAACCCCGTGATGCGGTCGGTGTCGTGGTTCTGGATCTGGTTCTTCCGCGGCACCCCGGTGTACACGCAGCTCGTGTTCTGGGGCCTGCTGTCGGTGCTCTACCCGCGCCTCAGCGTCGGCATCCCGTTCGGCCCGGAGTTCTGGACCTTCTCCACCCAGGACGTCATCACGGCGTTCTGGGCGGCCCTGCTCGGCCTCGCCCTCAACGAGTCGGCCTACCTGGCGGAGATCGTGCGGGCCGGGCTCTCGTCGGTCGACCCCGGCCAGACCGAGGCGGCGAAGGCGCTCGGCATGAAGGACGGCAAGATCCTGCGCCGCGTCGTGCTGCCCCAGGCGATGCGCGTCATCGTGCCGCCCACCGGCAACGAGACGATCTCCATGCTCAAGACGACGTCGCTGGTGCTCGCGGTGCCGTTCACGCTGGAGCTCACCTACGCCACCAACGCCATCGGCAACCGCATCTTCCAGCCGATCCCGCTGCTCATCGTGGCGGCGCTCTGGTACCTGCTCATCACCTCGATCCTCATGGTCGGGCAGCACTACCTGGAGCGGTACTACGGTCGCGGGTTCGACGGCGGCCGCAGCGGTCGCGGCGGCCGCGGCCCGCGCGGCGGACGGGGCAAGCCCAGCAAGCAGGACCTCATCGGCGCGTCCGGCACCACCAAGGACGACCCCTTCCTGGAGGTGACCCCATGAGTGGCCAGACCCCTAGCGGCGCCGACGGCGCGATGGTTGCGGTGCGCGACGTGCACAAGGTCTTCGGCCACGGGCACGACGCCGTGCACGTCCTCAAGGGCGTGGACCTCGACGTCGCGCGCGGCTCCGTCACCGTCGTGCTCGGCCCGTCCGGCTCCGGCAAGTCCACGCTGCTGCGGTGCGTCAACGAGCTGGAGGAGATCACCGCCGGCTCCATCCACGTCGACGGCGACCTCATGGGCTACCGCCGCGACGACAAGGGCGTGCTGCACCGGCTGCACCCGAAGGTGATCGCGAAGCAGCGCTCCCGCATCGGGATGGTCTTCCAGCGGTTCCACCTGTTCCCGCACATGACGGCGCTGGAGAACGTCATGGAGGCACCCGTGCAGGTGCGCGGGCTGTCCAGGGCGCAGGCTCGCCAGCGGGCGCTCGACCTGCTCGACCGCGTGGGGCTGTCCGACCGGGTGGGCCACTACCCGGCGCAGCTGTCCGGCGGCCAGCAGCAGCGCGTCGCCATCGCGCGGGCGCTCGCGATGGACCCGGAGCTGATGCTGTTCGACGAGCCCACGTCCGCGCTCGACCCCGAGCTCGTGGGCGAGGTGCTCGCCGTGATGAAGGACCTGGCGAGCTCCGGCATGACGATGATCGTCGTGACGCACGAGATCGGCTTCGCGCGCGAGGTCGCCGACCACGTCGTCTTCATGGACGACGGCGTGATCGTGGAGGAGGGCCGCCCCGGCGACGTGCTGGACGACCCGTCCGAGCCGCGGCTGCGGGACTTCCTCGCCCACGTGCTCTGAGGGCGGGCGTCAGAGCGAGGCGCAGGCGCCGCCCCAGTCCGTGTGGCCCACGAGGACCTTCTTCCAGATGTGCGCGGAGTAGCCGCCTGCGCTGGTGCGCGCCTTGGAGATGGTGCGGGTGTCGCCGCTGCTCCACGTGCTGCTGGGCCCGGTGAGCCACGTGGTGCCCGTGGGGCAGCCGCTCACGCCGGAGGAGACCCGGTAGACGCGGACGAACCCGGTCACGGAGCCCGACCCGCGGTACTGCCACGAGGCGTAGATGCGCCCGCTGCTCCTGGACAGGCACATCGTGCCCGGGCCGGACGTCGAGGCGCACCGGTCGCCCGCCGGCAGGCTGAGGGTGGTGACCCCCGACGTGGTGGACCGGGCGGCGACGTCGGTGGGGCTGGCGCAGCGTTCGAGCAGGTCGACCCGGTGGGTGGCGAGGTCGGCGGGGGCGCCCATCGCCCTGTTGTAGTCGGCGTCGACCTCCTCGGAGATCGTCACGTCCTTCAGCGTGCAGCCGCGGGCCGCGGCGTCCGCCGCCCAGTCGGTGGCCTCGGCGTCGGCGCGCTCGTGCGCGGCCCACGCCTCCCACTCGCTGTCGGGGCTGCCGGGGGCGGGCACGCCCGGCAGGTTCTCGGCGGGGGCGGTGGTGTCGTCCGCGGCCTGGGAGCTCGCCGCGGCGCCGAGGGTGAGCCCCAGGGCGAGGACGGTGGCGCCCAGACCTGCGGCGATGCTCCTGTGGACGGTCCTGCCTCGGCTCATGACACTCCTCGGGTGGGCTCCGGCGCGCGGCACGGGACGTCGTCGTCGACGCTCGCGGTGACTACGGTGTAGCACTCGGGGGGTTGGCGGCAACTCCTGTGGTAGACGGAAGGTTTCAGTGTGGAGGACGCCGACGCCCGCGAGCTGCTCACGCAGATGTGGGTGGACCAGCACGAGGCGGTGACGAGATTCGTGGCGCGTCGGGTGGAGGCGAGCCTGGTGGACGACATCGTGTCGGAGACGTTCCTCGTCGCCTGGCGCCGTCTGGCGGACGTCCCCGCGGAGCCCAAGCCGTGGCTGCTGGGCGTGGCGCGGAACGTGCTCGCCACCCACCTGCGCACCCACGGCCGGTGGCGGGCGCTCGGCGTCCGGCTGGAGCGCGAGCCCGCGGGCGGCAGGGAGGGCACGGACGACCTGGCGGCTGACCGGACCGACCTGCACCGGGCGTGGGAGATGCTGACCGACGCGGACCGCGAGGTCCTCGCGCTGGTCGCGTGGGACGGCCTCACGGCCGTCGAGGGTGCCCGCGTCCTCGGGATCCGCCCGTCCACGTTCTCCGTCCGGCTCACCCGGGCCCGCAAGCGGCTGCTGGCCTACTCCGGCCTCCCGTCCGAGACGGCCTCCGTGCTCCAGAAGCTGCAGGAGGCGCGATGAGGTCCCCGATGATGACCGAGCTCGCCGCGCTGGACCCTGCCCGCGAGCTCCGGGCGCCCGGACGTCCCGACGACGCGGCGCTGGCCGCGATCCTCGACGCCCCCCGGTCCGGCGCGCGCGCCCGGCGCTCCGGGCGGCCCGCCGTCCTGGCCGGTGCTGCGGCGGCCGCCGTGGTCGCGGTGGCCGGCGTCGCGACCGTCTGGTGGTCCGGGCCGACGACGGCGTACGCGAGCTGGACCGCCGTCCCCGCGACGCTGACCGCGGCGGAGACGGCCGACCGCGCCGCGTCGTGCGACCCGGTCGCGCACGCTGTCACGGAGGGCGCCGACGGGCCGCGCGTCGAGACCGTCCCGATCAGCCCGGTGCTGGCCGAGCAGCGCGGCGACTACACGTACGTCCTGCTCACCGGCGACAGCGCGACGGGGGAGTGCCTCGTGACGACGCAGGCCTCCGGCGCGACCGACGTCGTCACGGGCGACGCCGTCCTGGCGCACGTACCCGCCGCGCCGGGGCCGCGCGAGCTGACGACGCTCCAGGCGGGCACCGCCTCGTGGTCCGAGGGCGACACCGGCGACGGCGCCCTCACCTCCGCGTACGGGCGGGTCGGGGCGGACGTCGAGTCCGTCACGCTCACCCTCACGTCGGGCGAGCGCGTCGAGGCCACCGTCCAGGACGGCTGGTGGGCCGTGTGGGCGCCGGGCGCGACGGCGCTCCGTGACACGGCCGAGCTGACCTTCTCCGACGGGGCGACCGCGGAGGCCGACGTCGTCGCGCGGTAGCTACTCGCCGTCCTCGCAGGCGATGCCGTTGCCGTTGGGGTCGAGCGCGCCGCGGTAGGCGGGCTGACCGTTCTGGATGGGGGCGGCGCCGGCCGCGCGGGCCGCGTTGCAGTCCCAGTAGAACCAGGCGGAGTCCTGGTTCTGCTGCTCCTGCTGCTGGGCCTGCTCAGCCTGCTGCTGCGCCTGCGCCTGCTGGTCGTCGAACGCCTTCTGCTGGCTGGCGAGCTGGGCCTCCTGCGCCTCGGCAGCCTTCTCCCGCTCCTTCAGCGCGTTCTCGCGCTTCTGCACGTCCGCCTTCTGCGCCGTCAGGGCTTCCTGCGCCTGCTGGGCCTCGGCCTGCACCTGCTCGGCCTGCGCGACCTTGCGGTTGGCGTCCACGAGGGCCTGCGCGGCGTCCGAGCTGCGCATCATCGAGAAGGTGACACCGAGGATGCAGCCGAGGGCGAGGCAGGCGACGGCCACGCCGGCGACGAGGACGTTCGACGGACGGCCGGCGCGCGCGCCGGAGCGGGCGCGCGGCGCGGACGCCGGGGACGACGCGGCGGTGTCGGCGGCGGCCGCGCGGCGGGTGGCGCGCTCCGCCCGTCCCTCGCGCACCTTGTCCCCGACGCCGCGGAGCGCCGCGGAGACGGACGACGCGACGGAGCCTGCGTCGTCGGGCCCCGGGCGGCCGCTCGTAGGCGCCGGCGGCGCGACGGACGGGGCGACGGACGGGGCGACCGCGGTGACCGGCGGCGGCGGA